>JAEYOB010000485.1 GCA_023412175.1 Pseudomonadota bacterium
CAGCCGCAGCGCCGCCGTGCCGGCCCGCCGCGGCGCTTGCGCAAAGGCCGTGAAAAACACGCCGTCGGGGGCGGCATCGTTCAGCGCGTCGCGCACGCGGTCCAGCCAGTCCACCCCCTCCGGCGGCGCGGCCGCCTTCAGCCATTGACGCAGCAGCGTCAGCACATGCTGGGTGTCGACGGGGTGATATGGCTTAGGCATGGCGGGCACTCCCGCGGAAACGTTCGGTGGCCGGATAACCGTGGGCTCGTCAGGTTGGTTCCGAAAGGGGAATGGGAGAGCGCCCTGTGCTATCCCATTGTAGAAAGATCCTGGCGGCGATGAGCCCTGTTGGTGAGGAATTGCGTGCGCGGATGAGGGGGAGTACCGGGATGCGACGGACGATGCTGGTGTTGGGATTGCTGGCGGCAGGTCTGGCCGGGGCGGCGCATGCGGCGCCCCAGCACGCCCTCGCGCTGTACGGCGAGCCGAAGTACGGCCCCGGCTTCAGCCATTTCGACTATGTGAACCCCGACGCGCCCAAGGGCGGCAAGGTGACGCTGGCGGCCATCGGCTCGTTCGACACGCTTAATCCCTACACCATCAAGGGCGTTCCGGCGGCGGGGCTGGGGCTGACCTACGACACGCTGATGACCGGTTCCTCCGACGAGGCGTCCGTCGAGTACGGCCTGCTGGCCGAAAGCATCGAGGTGGCGGAGGACCGATCCTGGGTCGCCTTCACCCTGCGGCCCCAGGCGCGCTGGCATGACGGCAAGCCGGTCACGGCCGAGGACGTCATCTTCTCCTTCACGACGCTCAGCGAGGCCCACCCATTCTACCGGAGCTACTATGCCCCCGTCGCCAAGGTGGAGGCGGACGGCGAGCGGCGCGTACGCTTCACCTTCAAGCCGGGCGACAACCATGAGCTGCCGCTGATCATCGGCCAGTTGCCGGTGCTGCCCAAGCATTACTGGGAGGGCAAGACCTTCTCCCAGGCGACGCTGGAGCCGCCGCTGGGCAGCGGGCCCTACAGGATCGCCACGGTCGATCCCGGCCGCGCCATCACCTACGAGCGCGTCGCAGACTATTGGGGCAAGGACCTGCCGGTGAACCGCGGGCGGTACAACTTCGCCAGCATGGTATACGAGTACTACCGCGACGCCACGGTGGCCCTCCAGGGTTTCCGCGGCGGATTGGCGGACTTCCGGCAGGAGAACTCGGCCAAGACCTGGGCCACCGGCTACGACTTCCCCGCCGTGAAGGAAGGCAAGGTGAAGGTGGAGGAGCTGCCCAACAAGATCCCCTCCGGCATGCAGGCCTTCGTCTTCAACACCCGGCGCCCGGTGTTCGCCGACCCCAGGGTGCGGCAGGCCATCGGTTACGCTTTCGATTTCGAATGGGCCAACGAGACGCTGTTCCATAAGGCCTACAAGCGCACCGACAGCTATTACGAGAACTCGGACCTGCAGGCCGAAGGACTGCCGGGGCCGCTGGAGCTGAAGCTGCTGGAACCGCTGCGCGACCAGATCCCGCTGGAGGTCTTCACGAAGCGGTACGAGCCGCCGCGCACCGAGGGGCCGCAGGGTGTCCGCAAGAATCTTCTGGAGGCCAAGCGCCTGCTGGACGAGACGGACTGGGAGGTGAAAAACGGCGTGCGCGTCGATCGCAAGACCGGCAGGCCGCTGGCCTTCGAGATCCTGCTGGACTCGCCGACCTTCGAGCGCGTGGCGCTGCCCTTCATCGAGAATCTCAAGCGCCTCGGCATCCAGGCGAACCTGCGCACGGTGGACAGCACCCAGTACGAGAACCGCACCCGCGACTTCGATTTCGACATGATCGTCGGCATCTGGCCGCAGTCGCTGACCCCCGGCAACGAACAGCGCGACTTCTTCGGTTCCGACAGCGCCGACCGGCCAGGCAGCCGCAACATGGCCGGGGTGCGCAACCCGGCGGTGGACCAGCTCATCGACGCCATCGTCCGCGCCAGCACCAAGGAGGATCTGTATGCGGCGGTGGCCGCGCTGGACCGCGTGCTACTGTGGAACCATTACGTGATCCCGCATTGGCACAGCGGCACCTTCCGCGTCGCCTACTGGACCCGGCTGAAGCGGCCGGACACCGTACCGCCCTATTCGCTGGGCTTCGACGGGTGGTGGGTCGACGGCAGCTCGGTCGCCGAAGGCGCCTCCGGACGAACCGGCGCACCAGCAGCGCGGTAACCCGTCCTTAACTAAAATTTGCGAGAACCCGTCTCACGCGCAAGGACGCGTCGCACGGACAGGAAGCGAACGGCATGGATCCGCTCACACCTGATCGCCCCGCCGGTGGGCACCTCAAGCTGATGGGGGGTATGGACATGGATACGGCCCGGCCGGCACGCACCATCCTCGTGGTCGAAGACAACGTGCTCATGCGCAAGCTCTTCGTCCGCTGCCTGGAAGAGGGCGGCTACACCGTCGTCGAGGCGGACGACCCGCGCGAGGCGGTGGACCTGATGCTGGACGTCACCCCCGATCTGGTGGTGATGGACATCGTCATGCCCGGCATGTCGGGGGTGGATCTGATCAGGCTGATCCGCGGCAACGCGCGCCTTTCGGCCACACCGGTGCTGGCGGTGACCAACCTCGCCACCCCGGCGGACAAGCGCCGCCTCGCCGACGCCGGCTTTAGCGGACACGTTTCCAAACCGATCAAGCCCAAGGATTTCATCGCCACCGTGGGCGCCTTCTTCAACGCCGTCCCGGCGGAGCCGGCCTGAACCCATCCCGACGGAGCGGACTTGCCATGGCGCGTTACCTCGTCACCGGCGGCGGCGGCTTCATCGGCTCGCACCTGATCGAACGGCTGCTGGCGGCCGGACATGAGGTGCGGGTCCTCGACGACCTCTCGACGGGCAAGCGCGAGAACCTTCCGGACGGCGTTCCCGTCACCATCGGCGACGTCGCCGATCCGGCGGCCGTGGACGCGGCAATGGCGGGGGTGGACGGCTGCTTCCATCTCGCCGCCGTCGCCTCGGTCGAGCGTTCGCGCGAGGCGTGGCTGGAGACGCACCACGCCAACCTGTCCGGCACCATCGCCGTGTTCGATGCGGCGCGGCGTGCAAAGGCCGGCGGCCCGATCCCGGTGGTGTACGCATCGTCGGCCGCGGTGTACGGCGACAACCCGGCCATGCCGTTGACCGAGGAGTCGGCAACGCGCCCGCTGTCGGCCTATGGCGCCGACAAGCTGGGGTGCGAACTGCACGCCCGCGTCGCTGATGGGGTGCACGGTGTGCCGGCGACCGGCTTCCGCTTCTTCAACGTCTACGGCCCCCGCCAGGACCCGAAGTCGCCCTATTCCGGCGTCATCTCGATCTTCGCCGGCCGCATCGCGCGGGACAAGGCCATCACCATCAATGGCGACGGCGAGCAGGTGCGGGACTTCGTCTATGTGAAGGACCTCGTGCGCTGCCTGACCGCAGCGATGGAGCGGCCGCAGCCGGGAGCCCCGGTCTACAACGTGTGCACCGGCACGGCCACCTCGGTGAACCGGCTGGCGGAAGTGCTGGCCCAGTTGTCCGGCCGGACGCTTCAGCGCAGCTTCGGGCCGGCGCGGGCCGGCGACATCCGGGTTTCCATCGGCGATCCGTCGCGCCTGATCGCCGCCTTCGGCACGGCCTGCCAGACCTCCCTGGAGGAGGGTCTGCGGGATACCCTGGCATGGCTGGGGTGAGGCCGGCGCACTGATGCGGATATCGTGGTCCGCCGTCCTACTGCTGGCCGCCCTGCCGCCCTTCGGAGAATCAGCCGCGGCGGAACAGCAGCCGCAGCGCACCGACCGGGATCACCAGCGCGGCATCCTGAACCTGTACGTGACGCCCCAGCCCGGCCTGCCGCGCACGCGGTATACCCGCGCGCAGGTGGTCTACCGCCTGCCCGGGAACCTGCCCGATCTGGCGACCAGGGACCCGGCGCTGTCGCGCCTGTGCCAGCGCGGCGCCTTCATCCAGGAACGGAACGGGTTCTACTGGGCCAACACGCCGGAGCGCACTTACGGCGTGGCCTTCTCCGGCGGGGCGAACCTGATCGACCCGCAGAACAGGCGCCAGCCGGGCAAGGTCTACTTCTTCGACAGGCCGGACGCGCGCTGCACCGTATGGGTCGGCGATCAGGCCAGACTGATGCCCCACTATGTCGGGCCGCTGCCGGGCGACTGATCGCGGCGGAGGGCCTTGCCGGCCCC
>JAEYOB010000585.1 GCA_023412175.1 Pseudomonadota bacterium
TCGGCGTCGCCACCCCGGCCAGCCGCCCCATCTCCTCCACCACCGCGACCAGCGGGTCGATTTCCCGCGGCCGGCCGCGCTCCAGGTCCTGCAGCATCGAGGTCTTGTGCGCCCCCACCGCGCCGGCCCCGTTGATCCGGCGCTCGACATCGACCCGGAAGCGCGCCCTCAGCCGCTCGCCGATCGCCTGCGCCTCCAGCATCATCGCTTTGGCCACCGCCCGCGTGCCGGGGTCGGCGCACAACTCCTCCAGCGTCGCGTGGGTCAGCGCGCTGAGCGGGTTGAAGCACAGGTTGCCCCACAGCTTGAGCCAGATCTCGTCGCGGATGCGCTCCAGCACCGGGGCGCGCAGGCCGCCCGCCTCCAGCGCCGCGGAGAGCGCCGCCACCCGCTGCGAGCGGCCGCCGTCCGGCTCGCCGAGCGGGAACTTGTCGCCGTAGATGTGCTGGACGACCCCAGGTTCGACCACCTCGGTGGCCGGGTAGACGACGCAGCCCAGCGCGCGTTCGGGGCCGAAGCCGTGCCACTGGGCGCCGCCGGGATCGACGGTCTCCAGCACGCGGCCCTCAAGGGTGCCGCCGTGCTTGTGGAAGTACCAGTAGGGGATGCCGTTGACGGCGGTGACCACGCAGGTGTCGCGGCCGAGCAGCGGGCGGATGGCCTCCACCGCGCCGGGCACCGAGTGCGCCTTCAGCGCGACGATGACGTAGTCCTACTCGCCGAGTTCAGCGGCGTGGTCGGTGCAGGGCAGCCGCACGGTGGTGTCCTCGCCCTCGGCGAGCAGACGCACGCCGTTGGCGCGCATGGCGGCAAGGTGGGCGCCGCGGGCGACCAGGCTGACCCGGGCGCCGGCCTGGTGCAGGCGCACGCCCATGTAGGCGCCGATCGCGCCCGACCCAAAGATGCAGATCTTCATGCCGCCTCCTCCCCCTTTTTCTCAGGTCGCGCCGTCGCCGCACAACCAATCCGTCAGCCTAACAAATACCGATTTTGGTATACCAGATACCATGCGTCAAGCCTGTCAAAGGAGGCATGCGGTGCCGCATGACGGGCCGGAGCGAATGCCTTCCTGGCATCGCACTGACCGCGCATCGGACCTGCCGCTGCGATTCTCTCCCGCAAAACTGCGCGACCGCCGGCATCGGGCGGAAGTGGACACTCTGGTCCGCGGCGCGCGGCGAGTACATGGACCGGCACCCCGTGCGCTTCGCGCAGTACCTGCTGGTCGGCGCTCTGCGCTACCCGGACAGCCTTTTCCAGGTGCGGCTGGTGCTGCTGTTCGTGGCAAGCCTGTTCCGAACACCCCACCAGGCCTGAGAGATGGCCTGAAACGATGGGAGGTCCCATGTGCACCGGTTCCTTCGCCCTCTGCGTGCCCTGGCCCTTCGTCGCCGCCCCCACCGAAGCCGCGACGGGACTTCTGAACGTCTCGTACGACCCAGCGCGGGAGTTCTATACCGAGTTCAACCAACTCTTCGCCAAAAAGTGGCAGGCGGAGTCCGGAGACAAGCTCACCGCCAAGCAGTCGCACGGCGGCTCGGGCAAGCAGGCGCACTCGGTCATCGACGGGCTGGCCGGCGACGTGGTGACACTGGCGCTGGCCTACGACGTGGACGCCGGCCGCATCTCGGTGAACGGGCAGACGACACTGCCAGGGACGCTGTCCGCACCGGAGCGGAGCATCGCCGGCTCCGGCAGTCGGCCGCGTCCATATTGCGCTGCAATACTGACCGAAAGTCCAATGGACGAATTGCCAATTTACAGCGCATCGCCAATCCAGAAACTGTGGAAATATAAACACCGCCTCCCGAATAGAAAAATACAAATGCAGTAGAGAACTGCTTCGGAAGGACACAGCACCAATACCGACCTGCAGACAGGCAGGTTCCGCATCAATCGACTCTTGCGCACTTGCGCGGAAACGTCTGAAAATCGCGCGGCCTGGCGCAAATTGCATTCATTAGGCCATTTTATAACGTCGATCTCTAAGGATCAACCCGGCCACGGCCTTCAACGCAGGCCCAAAAAAAAATCATGTAAAGGGATTTCCTTCTCCCAAGAGGACCAGTGCCCTTCCAAGGGAGAATCGCGACCAGAGGGAGCCAACAACAAGAACGAAGGAACCGCATCAATGCTTTCGAACAAATCCAAATACGCTTTGCGTGCAATGCTGATGCTGGCGGAGCCGGCGCACGCCAACCAGTACCTGTTGATCTCCGACATCGCGCAGCGGGAGAGCATACCGCGCAAGTTCCTTGAGGCCATCCTCGTCGACCTGCGCAATGAAGGGTTGCTGCACAGCCGACGCGGGAAGCTCGGCGGCTATCGGCTGGCGAGGGCGCCCGAAAACATCTCCGTCGGTGACATCGTGCGCGTCCTGGACGGCCCCCTGGCCCCCATCCGCTGCGCCAGCCGCACCCAGTTCTCGCCGTGCGACGACTGCACCGACGCGTCTGCCTGCCGGGTCCGGTCGATCATGCTGCAGGTTCGCGACGCCATCGCCGACGTGCTCGACAATTACACGTTGGCGGCGGCCCAGCATCTGTCCCACCAGACACCGCCCCTGCGGCTGACCATGCCCGATGCCGTCGATCCGGTGCGGGTCGAACGCATACAGCACCACATCGCAGCCACCTGATGACGTTCACTCTCCGCCACGCGCACCGCAAAGCGGCCGGCCTTCAAAGCTACGTCGAGATGCGCGCCCAGGTGCCGGCCGGCCAGGGCCTGTGGCCGGCGTTGTGGATGCTGCGCCAGGATTGCGGCTATCCCGGCGAGATCGACATATGGAGACCTCGGTCACGACACCGACTATCTGAACTCGACCCCGCACGTCCTTCAGGACGGCACGCGCAACAACATGAAGGTGGTCCGGTCGGACGTGCCGGACCTCGCCGCCGACTTCCACACCTACGGCATGTCGTGGAACGCCGACAGGATCACCTTCTTCCTGGACAGCACCGCCATGGGCAGCATCCAGACGCCCGACGACCTGAAAACGCCGATGTACCTGCTCACCAACCTCGCTGCCGGCGGCGAATGGCCGGGCAGCCCCGATGCCAGCACGCCGTTCCCGTCCAGCTACGACATCGACTACATCCGCGTCTACCAGGACACCGCCAACCCGCCGGCCCCGGTGGTCTACAACAAGGTCTACGGCACCGCGTCCAAGGACGTGCTGACCGGCACGGCGAAGAACGACCAGATGTTCGGCTGGAACGGCAACGACACGCTGGACGGCGGCGGCGGCAACGACCTGATGTTCGGCACCAAGAGGGCCGACACCTTCGTCTGGAAGCGTGGCTACGGCACCGACACCTTCGGCGACTTCGACCCCACCGAGGACAAGGTGCAGCTGACCAGTACCAAGTACGGCACCGCGGCCAAGGCCCTGCGGGCCGTCGTCCAGCAGGGCATGGACTCCGTGCTCGACATGGGGAACGGCGAGAAGATCATCCTCAACGGCGTGACCGCCAAGAAGCTCACCGCCGGCAACTTCATCGTCCCCTGCTGACGCGGCGTGGCGCTGAAGCGGCCCGAACCGAAGGCGTCCGATGCAAGGCATCGGGCGCCGTCCCCGGCGTTCAGTTTTCCGAAACCTCCCGCTCGGGGTGGTGCATGCGGGCGCTCAGCGTCAGGTAGAGCGGGTTCGACAGCATCTCCACATAGATCTTGGTGAGGGAACGCAGGATCGGCGGCATCGCGACGATGGCGTGCCGGAAATCCTCGCGGCGGATCACCTCGCACGTCGTCTGGCTGACGGCGACCGCCGTGCCGATCCTGGGCTGGGAACGCAACAAGGCCAGTTCCCCAAACAGGCGGCCCGAGCCCAGCACCGCCAGTTCCGCCTCGTCACGGCGGATGACGACCTGCCCGGTCTGGATCAGGAAGGCGACGGTGCCGGAGTCGCCCTGCCGAAAGAAGACATGCCCGTCGGCGAAGGAGCGGCGATCCAGAACCCGGTCGAACGAACGGGTAGACTTGATGGGAGCGCTGCCCGGCCGACGCTCCTCCACGGCGATGCCATGGGCGCGCCGGATGGCGGTGATAAGGCTGACCAGGAGATAGGAAGCCAACGGCGGGCCGGCCTGGATGTGGCGCCGGACCATCTCCCCCGTCAGCTCCATGGCGGTGACGTCACTGACGGTGCGGACCGTGGCGCTGCGCACCCCATCGTCGATCAGCGCCATCTCGCCGACCAGGGCTCCCGGCCCGAGCACGGCCAGACGCTTGGCTCCGGCCGGCGTGTCGATCAGCACCTCCACTTCGCCATATTCCAGGATCCAGCCGCGATGCCCGGTTTCACCCTGCCGGATCAACACGGTCCCGGCTGGAAAGCGGCGACGCTCCACAGGCGCGGAAGAAGCCGTCATGGTTCTCCTGTCCTCCCCAAGCGACACAGCTTAAGACGCACGAAAATCGAAGACAACGTACCAGCCAGCAAAAGCGCCGAAAAGGCGGGGCTGCGCCACCCCGTCGCAACTTGTATGCACTTCCCAATCGATAATTCACCTATAAGATGCAGAAACCGCTGCCTTTGCGGCGGCTTTGCCACACCCGCTCCATCTCGGATGCGCTATGGACACGGCGGCGGAGAGCACGTTGCACATCCCCCGTGTCCTGTATTAGGACTCGGGCTTCCGCGTATGGTGTGCGTGCTGGGGGTTGACCCGCGGTTGCGAGCAGGAAACGACAAAGTCATGCCCCTCGGGTTGTCCGAAGCCGCTCCGGGCCGGTCCGGATTGTGGCTTGCGCTCGCTCTTTTGGCTGCGGCCGGGCAAGTCCAGGCCCAGCAGGCCCAGGCCCAGGTGCCGCCCCTCGCCCTCCCCGGCCCGATCGATCCGAACCGACTGGAGCAGCGCTTCGAGCAGCCGCCGACACCGCAGTCGGTGCCGGAACCCGACCTGCTCGCCCCCGAACAGGCGCCGCCGCCCAAGGAGGCCGAGGCCGTCCGCTTCGCCCTCTCCGCCATCGAACTGGACGGACAGACGGTCTACAGCGCCGATGAGCTGCGCCCGCTGTGGGAGGGGTTGCTGAACCGCACGGTCACCCTGGCCGAGGTGTACGGCGTGCGGGACGCCATCACGGCCCGGTACCGCAACGACGGCTACGTGCTGTCCCAGGCCATCGTCCCGGCGCAGCGCATCCGCGGCGGCGTGGTGCGGCTGCAGATCGTCGAGGGCTACATCAACGACGTCGCCTTCCAGGGCGACTTCGCCGACCACGCCGGGCTGCTCCAGGGCTTCGCCGCCAGGATCAAGGCTTCGCGCCCGCTGCGCATGGCCGACATGGAGCGTTACGTCCTGCTGGCCGACGATCTGCCGGGCGTCACCGTCCGCACCGTGCTGGAG
>JAEYOB010000671.1 GCA_023412175.1 Pseudomonadota bacterium
GTCCAGCACGCCGCGCACCCCGGCCTCGAAGCTGTCGGCCATCTCCAGCAGCATGCGCCGGCGCTCCTCGGCGGCGCGGGCGCGCTCGGCTTCGGTGCGCGAGGTGGCCTCCGCGGCCTGCCGGGCGGTGTCGCGGAACACCACCAGCGCGTCCGCCATGTCGCTGATCTCGTCGGCGCCGCCCTGCGGGATCGCCGCGTCGAGCTGGCCGCCGGCGATGGTGCGCATGGCCTTGGCCAGGTGCTGGATGCGCACGACGATGGTCCGCCCGACGGTGAGCCACGCCAGCAGCACCGCGCCGACCAGGCTGCCGACGGCGAAGGCGATCAGCCACACCCGGCCCTGCTCGATGGCGGCGCCGGCCTCGGCCGCGGCGCGGTCGGTTTCCGTCTGCATGACGGCGACCTGCTCCTCGACCGTCCGGGAGAGCTGGACGGCCCGCGCCCGGTTCTCGGCCAGCACCGCGGCGCCCTCGGCCTGGGCGGCCAGCTCGGCTTCGCGCAGGGCGAACAGGCTGGAGTCGCTCGTGCCAAACCCGACCAGACGTTGCACGGTCTTGTCGAGGTCGTCGGCCTTCAGGCGGGGGCCAATGGCCTGCACCCGGCTGGCGACGGCCTGTGCAGCGCCGTCGAAGCGGGCGCGCAGCACGCCGACGCGCTGGGCGTCGGGGGCCTGCGCCGCCTCGTTCAGCGTGCCGACCAGCAGGTTGCCGGCGGCGGCCAACTCCAGATAGGCGCGCAGTTGCGGCAGGCCGGTCATCAGCACGTCGTTCAGCGAATCCTTGGTCTCGGTCAGGACCGTGTCGATGGCGATCTTGATGCGGCCACGGGCGCGCATGACCAGGATTTCGCACTCGGCGAGCAGTTCCTGCGTCCGCTGGCGCACCTTGGCCGCGCTTTCGTGGGCACGGGCGTTGTAGGCGGCGCGCTCGACCAGGGTGATGTCTTTGCGCAGCGCCTCCTCTCGCGCCTTGAGCGGCCCTTCGGGACCGTCGATAAAGTTATAGAGACCATCGACCGCGTTCTTCAGCTTCTCGCCGCCGATCCAGTCCGACGGGTTGGCGAGCCAGGAGAACAGCGACGAGGCGGTGCGGGTGACCTCCAGATTGTAGGTCATCAGCTGGTTGACGTCCTCGGCGGTGGCGGCGCGCTCGCCGGCGTCGGCCAACATCTGCAGGTTGGAGCGGATCTCATAGACGGCAATCAGGTCGCTCAGCGCCTGATCCATGCCCTTCAGCTCGACTTCGGTGAAGGACAGCAGCGAATCGCCCCTGGCGCGCAGCGAGCCGCCGGACGCCTCGACCAGCGGCTCCAGCGTGGCGAGGAAGGCCTCGTGCGTGGCGGCCAGTTCGCGCAGCGCCGCGGTGCGACGGTCGCGCACGTCGATGCGGCGGGTCAGCGCGGCGTTCTGGCGTTCCAGCGTGCCGATCATCGCCTGCGCCTGCGTCTTCACCTGACCCAGTTGAGGATCGCCGGCGCGGGTGCGCGCCAGATCGTCCACCAGTTTAATCAGGCCGCGGGCGCGGGTGAGGATCTGCTCCGCCAGCTCCTGCCGGCGCGCCTGGCTGTCGGCGGACTCCAGCGTGGGGGCGGCGGCGGCGACGTTGCTGCTTTCGGTGGACAGCTGCTTGGCGAGCGCCATTTCCGGCAGGTTGACGCGGACGATGCGATTCAGCGGCGCCTCGACCGCCGAATAGGACATCAAGCCGACCAGGCTGGCGGCGACGGTCATGGCGGCGATGCCGGCGAAGGCCAGGAGCAGCTTTGCCCGTACGCCGAAGCGCCGCGTGCTGTGCTCCGCCGGGTTGATCCGGACGGTCATGGGATTCCCCTTCCCTGGTTTTTTTTGTTCGTTCTACAACGATTTCGATCAGATTGGCGGGAGCCGGTGCAAAAACCGTTAACGTCTGTAGGCTTTTGCGGGCAGGCACTGTGAACACACCTCTTGCATTGCCGCTTGCATTGCCGCGCCATCGTCGCTATGTTCGCCGCCCAACGCCGCAGTAGCTCAGGGGTAGAGCAACTGATTCGTAATCAGTAGGTCCGGGGTTCAAATCCCTGTTGCGGCACCACACTAAGGCCCTGGAAGCGAACAGCTTCCGGGGCCTTTCCCGTTCCGGGGCAGGGCTGCGGCCGGGCGTTTCCGTGTCCGCCGGGGAATGGTTCTTTCGCGGTTTGCGTGGGGCTTGCGCCGGGGGCGGCCGACCCGGTATCAGGGGTTCCTGTTCCACAAGCCCGTGAGTGAGACCCATGCGCGCCTTCGACGGCCAGCATTCCGACAACGTCGCCATCAAGCGCACCCGCGAGCAGAAGGAGCGCGCGCTGCGCGAGCTCAAGGATCAGTTGGCGACGCTGAAGAGCCATGCCGCCCCGGCCATCCGCGAGGCGCTGGTGAAGCGGATCGCCGAAATGGACGCCGACCTCAAGGCCCCGCCCAAGAGCAACGACCGCAATGACCGCGGTCCCCGTGGTGGCGACCGCAATGGCGACCGGCGCAGCGACCGGGACGGTGAGCGGGGCGGCTTCCGCAGCCCTCGTCGGGGATGACCGGCCAGTCGGCGGCGGCCGGCCGTACGCATCCGCTGGACCGCCCGTGGCTGCTGATGCTGCTGCCGCCGCTCTTCTGGGCCGGCAACTTTGTGCTCGGCCGGGCCGTGTCGGAGGCGGTGCCTCCGGTGGCGCTCGCCTTCTGGCGCTGGGTGCTGGGCGCGCTGATCCTGCTGCCCTTCGCTTGGCCCCACCTGCGGCGTGACCTGCCGGTGCTGGGGCGGAACTGGGTGATCGTGCTGCTGCTGTCCGGACTGGGCATCGCCGTCTTCAACACTTTCGCTTACATCGGACTGGCCTACACCACGGCGCTGAACGGGGTGATGATCCAGTCGGTCATGCCGGTGATGATCGTCGGCATGAGCTTCCTGTTCTTCCGCGACACCGTCACCGGGTTGCAGGCGCTGGGCATCGCGGTGTCGCTGGGCGGGGCGCTGACCCTGGTGTCGCGCGGCGATCCGTCGGCGATGGCAAGCCTGCGCTTCAACGTCGGCGACCTGTGGATCTTCGCGGCGGTGACCAGCTACGCCGCCTACACGGCGCTGCTGCGCCGCCGGCCAAACGTGCACGGTTTCAGCTTCATCGTGGTGACGTTCCTCCTGGGCGCCCTGATGCTGCTGCCCTTCATGCTGATGGAGTCGGCGCAAGGCCGGCCGTTGCGCATCGACGCGACCTCGCTGGCATCGATCGGCTATGTCGCGGTGTTCGCGTCGATCCTCGCCTACATCTGTTTCAACCGTGCGGTCCTGCTGCTCGGGGCCAACCGCGCGGGGCTGTCGATCCACCTGATCCCGGTCTTCGGCAGCCTCCTCGCAATCCTGTTCCTTGGCGAGCGGCTGCAGTGGTTCCACGCGGCCGGCATCACCCTCATCGCTGTTGGCGTGGTGCTGGCGACGCGGCGCAAGGCCTAGCCGCCGCTTGCACCCGGAGGTGTTTCCGTCTTAGGATTTTGGTCTTAAGGGGAGAGCTGCGCCAAAGGGCGGCTCCGGCGGATGAAACACAAGGCAAAAACGCGTTTCATAGCGTTTCACGGTGTTTCATTCGGTGGCCCTATCGCATCAAAGGCGCTTGAGGGAGGCCCTCAAGCGCCTTTGGTTCATCAGACGTAGCCGAGGCGGCGCGGCAGCCAGAGCGAGATTTCCGGGAAGGCCACGATCAGCACCAGAGCGCTCAGCATCGCCAGCACCATCCAGATCACCCAGCGCACCGTCGACTCCATGGTGATGCCGGCGACGCGGGTGGTGACCATCAGGTTGACGGCCATGGGCGGGGTGAACTGGCCGATGGCGAGGTTGGTGGTCAGCATCACGCCGAACCACACCGGGTCCCACTTGAACGCCGTCATGATCGGGGTCAACAGCGGCAGAAGGATCAGGAAGATCGACACCGCGTCGAGCAGCATGCCCAGCCCCAGCAGCGCGATGTTGAGCAGCAGAAGCACCATGATCTCGCTGCCGGTGCCGTCCACCGCCGCGGCGGCCACCCGGTCGAAGGCGCCCATGGTGGAGCCGGCCCAGGCGAAGACGCTCGCCAGCGCGATGATGAGCAGCACCACGGCGGACATCTCCGCCGCCTCGGCCAGCACCTCGTAGATCGCGCGCCAGTTCAGCGTGCGGTAGACCAGCACGCCCACGGCGAAGCCGTAGAACACCGCCACCACGGCGGCCTCGGTCGGCGTGAAGATGCCGGCGCGCAGGCCGCCGAGGATGATGACCGGCGCCAGCAGGCCCCAGATCGCCTGCCGCAGGCTGGCCCAGAAGGGCGGGCGCGGGCCGGCGTCGGCGAGGCCGAAGCCGTGCTTGCGCGACAGCCAGACGGTGGGCACCACCAGCGACAGCCCGGCGAGGATGCCGGGGATCAATCCGGCGGCGAACAGCGCCGGCACCGAGGCCTGCGGCACCAGCACCGAGTAGATGATGAAAGCCACCGACGGCGGGATGAGGATGGCGGTGGCCGCCGCCGCGGCGATGACGCTGGCGGAAAAGGCGTTGGGATAGCCGGCCTTGCGCATGCTGGGGATCATCACGGTGGCGACCGCGGCGGCGTCGGCCGGGCCGGAACCGGAGATGCCGCCCATCACCATGCACACCAGGATCGCCACCACCGCCAGGCCGCCGTTCTTCGAACCGACGATGGACGAGGCGAAGGTGACGATCTGCTTGGCGACGCCGGCCCGTTCGAAGATCAGGCCGGCCAGGATGAACACCGGAATGGCGAGCAGCGGGTACTTGGCGATGCCGGCGTAGACGTTGGTGGGCACGGAGAGGATGCCCAGGCCGGCCTCGCCGATGGCCAGGGTGCCGGCCAGGCCGAGGGCGACGCCGAGCGGCGAGCCGAGCAGCATCAGAACCAGGAAGCCCAGGAACAGCAGGGTCATCGCCATGGCTCAGGCGCCCTCGCGCAGGGTGCGGACAATGCGGCCGACGATGCGCAGCGCCACCACCACGGAGAGCAGCGGCATCCACACCGTGTAGATCCATTGCGGGTTGCCGAGGCCCGGCGAGGTTTCCTCGAAGCGCCACTGGTCGTAGGTCAGGCGGGCGCCGTACCAGATCAGGAAGCCGAACATCACCAGCGCGGCGCCCCAGGCGATGGTCTCAGTGACGCGGCGCAGGCCGGGCGGCAGGCGGTCGACCAGAAAGGTGATGCGGATGTGGCGGTCGGCGGCGATTGCCACCGAGGTGCCCAGCATGGTCATCACCACCATCAGGAAGATCGAATACTCCTCGGTGAAGGCGAAGGAGTAGTCGGTGAAGTAGCGCGCCAGCACGTTGGCAAAGGTGATGATGCACAGCGCCGCCATGGCGAGCGCCGACAGCGCGCGCTCAAAGGTGACCGGCACGCGTGTCTTGGGTGGGGCCGTCGCCAGCCCGGCTTCGAGAAGATCGGAGCTCATGGGGACTCTGCGCTGGAGGGTAAGCACGCACCCCACCCTCCACGGCTTCCCGGAAGCGGGGGAGGGTGGGAGCGGTGCGCCGCATTACTTCCGGTTGGCGATGGATTCTTCGGCCTTCTTGACCAGTTCAGGGCCGATCTGCTTGGCCCACTTGTCGAAGACCGGGCGGGTGGTCGCCTGGAAGGCCTTCTGCTGCTCGGGTGTCAACTGCACGACCTCGACGCCCTGCGCCTTGATGTCCTTGAGCAGGCTGTCGTCGGCGGCGGTGATGCCCTTGCGGGACAGCGCGATCTCCTCCTGGCCGGCCTGGATGGCGGCAGCGCGCACGGCCTCCTGGTCCTCCTTGGACCACGAGTTCCAGACCTCCTTGTTGACCACGAAGATCAGCGGGTCGGCAACGTAGCCCCAAAGGGTCAGGTGCTTCTGGTTCAGTGTCGGCAGCTTGGCGGCGGTGAACACGGCCACCGGGTTCTCCTGCCCGTCGACGGCGCCGGTGGACAGCGCCGGCTGCGCGTCGGCCCAGCTCATCTGCGTCGGGTTGGCGCCGACCGCGGAGTAGATGTCGTTGAAGATCGGCGAGCCGACGACGCGCATCTTCAGGCCCTGCAAATCGGCCGGGGTGCGGATCGCCTTGCGCGAATTGGTGACCTCGCGGAAGCCGTTCTCGGCCCAGGCCAGCGGCACGACGCCGTTCTGCTCGATCAGCTCGAAGATGCGCTCGCCGACCGGTCCCTTGGTCAGCGCGTCGATCGCGGCATAGTCCGGCATCAGGAAGGGCAGCGAGAACACGTTGAGCTCGGGGATCTGCGGCGACCAGTTGATGGT
>JAEYOB010000157.1 GCA_023412175.1 Pseudomonadota bacterium
AGCTGGACGGCGGCCGGGACCGCGCCGTCCAGCAGGCTCTGGACGCGGCGGATCTCGCCGGCGCCGGGCAAGAAGACCAGGACGTTGCCGGGCTCCTGGGCCAGGGCCCGGCGCTCGGCGGCGGCCACCGAATCCTCGATCCGGGTGCCCTGCGGCGGTGCGTCGAGGTGGCGGGTCTCGACGGGAAAGGCGCGGCCCTCGCTGGTGCCCACGGGGGCGTCGAGCAGGGCCGCCACCGGGCCGCCGTCCAGCGTCGCCGACATCGCCACCAGCCGCAGGTCGTCGCGCAGCGCGCCGCGCGCCTCCTGGCACAGCGCGAGCGCAAGGTCGCTGTCGATGCCGCGCTCGTGGAACTCGTCGAACAGCACGGCGCCGACGCCGGACAGCTCCGGGTCGTCCTGAAGCTGGCGCAGGAACAGGCCGTCGGTCACCACCTCGATGCGGGTCTTCGGGCCGACCTTCGTGTCGAGGCGCACGCGGTAGCCGACGGTCCCGCCCACCGCCTCGCCCAGCATGGACGCCATCCGCCGTGCCGCGGCGCGGGCGGCCAGCCGGCGCGGCTCCAGCACGATGATCTTCCGCCCCTGCAGCCAGGGCTCGTCCAGCAGGGCGAGCGGCACGCGCGTGGTCTTGCCGGCACCCGGCGGCGCCTGAAGCACGGCGACACCGCGGTCCCGCATCGCGGACAGCAGGTCGGGCAGGACGGGGTCGATGGGCAGCGGGGGAAGGGAAGGGATCGCCATGCCCCCTTGCTGGCGCGCCCGGTCCCGGAAATCAAGAAAATGAAATCAGGAGGCGGGTGCGGGGCGGCGCAGCCACGCCAGGGGCCGCCCGTCGATCACCGCCAGCCCCAGGCCGATCAGCGCCATGCCGGCGATCTGGCGGGGCTCGACCGCTTCGCCCAGGACGGCGGCGCCGAGCAGCAGCGCGCTCACCGGGATCAGCAGGGTGACCAGCAGGGCGTTGGTCGCCCCGGCCGTCGCCAGGATGCGGAAATAGAGCACGTAGGCGCCTGCCGTGCCGAGCAGCGCGAGCCCGACCAGCGCCCCCCAGGTGGCGGCGCCGGGCATGGCCGACTGCCATGGGCGGTCCACCAGCAGGGCGACCGGGAGGATCATCAGCGCCGACGCGGTGACCTGCCCGGCGGCGGTGACCAGTGGCGGCGTGCCACGGAAGCGGCGGCCGTAGATGCCGGCGCAGCCGTAGGACAGCGCGGCGCCGAGCACCGCGAGTTGCGCCAGCAGGTTCAGCCCGCCCCCGTGCAGGGCCGCCGGGCCGACGATCACCGCCACGCCGGCCAGACCCAGCAGCACCCCGGCCAGCCGCGGGGCGGTCAGGCGCTCGTCCCGCGTCAGCAGATGGGCGAGGACCACGCCGAACAGGGGCGTGGTGGCGTTGAGGATGGCGGCGAGGCCGCTGGCGATCTGCGTCTGACCCCAGAAGATCAGGCTGAACGGCACGATGTTGTTCAGCAGCCCGAGGGCGAAGAAGGGTGCCCACGCGCCCGGCGTGGCCGGCATGCGCAGGCCGCTGATGCGCACGATGAGCAGCAGCGCCAGGGCGGCCAGACCGACCCGCCCGAGCACGACGGTGAACGGGCGCAACTCGGCCACCGCCACCTTGCCGAACAGGAAGGCTCCACCCCAGAGGATGGAGAGCAGGATCAGCAGAAGCCACTCGGTGGCGCCCATGCGCGGCGCGGTCATGCGGGAGTCCATCCAGTGCCGTTCATGGTGAGGATGACGGGAACGGATCGCCGGGGCCACCCGGTTCTTGCGCGGGAAAGGGGGATGGTGCCGGCTACGCTTTCTTGGCGGCGATCAACTCCTCGACCAGTGTCGTCAGCCGTGCGATCTCCTGCTCGCGCAGCAGGTCAATCTTCTGGTGCAGCAGCTCGATCTCAAGTTCGGCCTTGAGGTTCACGTGATAGTCCCGCTCGGCCTTGCGGCGGTCGATGTCGGCCTGCCGGTTCTGGCTCATCATGATGATGGGGGCGGTGTAGGCGGCCTGGACCGACAGCACCAGATTCAGCAGGATGAACGGGTAGGGATCCCAGCGGTAGGCCCAGGCGAGCGTGTTGGCGAGGATCCACAGCGCCAGGATCACCGATTGCGTGATGATGAAGCGCCAGGAACCGACGCCGGCGGCCACCCAGTCGGCGACGCGCTGGCCCGTCGAACGTGGCAGCGCCTGCATCCGCTGGTGGGCGGGACGCAGCGTGCGCAGGTGGTGCAGGTGTTCGAGGTCGGCGGAGCGATCGGGGTGGTGCTGGTTCTCCATGGGGGCGCTCTCCGCAGAGGGTGCGGGAGGACGCCGGTGATCCCCCCGCGTGCATCCACCCGCTTACGCCTTCAGCGCGGCCCAGTCGATCTCGTACTGCTTTTCGGCCGGCCTGAAGCCCTTGAACGCGGCGACGACGTCCTCGTCGGAAACGCCGTCCGGCACGTTCTGCACCTCGTAGACGACCGACGAGCCGCTCGTCGGGCCGACGTCGGCGTTGCGGTGCGCCTTGGACACCAAGCCTTCGCCGGCCACCTTGATCATAATCGATGCCATGTCCTGCTCCCGTGGATTCACACGATCCCCGGGGCGATTCCAAAACCGGCGGGCGTTGGCCGCCCGTCCGCTACCTTGTATCCGGCGATATAACCACAAATTTATTATGACTTCCAGGGTGGCGTGACGGGAGCGGGGATCCTATTCTGCCTCCGCCTCGCCCCACGGACCC
>JAEYOB010000694.1 GCA_023412175.1 Pseudomonadota bacterium
TAGCCGATCAGCATGTTGTCGCGCACGCCCTCGACGTCGAGGATGTCCTTGAGCCGGGCCGACGCTGCGGCCGCCGGCTGGAGCATCGCCAGCGCGAGGCCGGCGGCCAGCATGAGGGAGGCGAGGATGCGGATCATGGCGGAGACGGCTTTCGGCTTCATGGCGATCATCTTTCTGACGGTCGCCGATCGTTATGCGAAGCGCGTGCCAAGCCGGTTTTGCCGGTACCCCGAAGGTTCTCGCGGAAGGCGCTGCCGAACACGCCCAGTTTTTGCCACAACGAGTCGGCATTTTTTGCCCGATTGCGGCAAACTCTGACCGGGTGTAAAGGTAATGGCTCCTGGTGTTTGCCCTTTTCCGCTATGTGGTTGCGCAGAACATGAAAGTCGAAGGTCCCGGAAATCTTCGCGGCAGCGGTTCGGTCCGGCGTACGGGCAAGACCGATAGCTCCAGCGGCGCCAGCTTTGCCAAGCAACTGGTCGGCGAGACCGGTGCCGCCCACGGCGTGACCGGCGCCTCCGGGGTGTTCGGGGTGACCAGCGTGCTCGCTCTGCAGGAGGTGGACGACGCCGCTGCCCGCGCGTCCCGCGGCAAGATGCGCGCCCAGGACATGCTCGACATCATGGAGGAGATCCGCCACGGCCTGCTGGCCGGCGCGCTGCCGGCGCAGAAGCTGATGGACCTCTCGCGCGTCATCCAGTCGCGCAAGGTCCAGGTGGACGATCCCAAGCTCGCCGAGATCCTCGACGAGATCGACCTGCGGGCGCAGGTGGAGCTGGCGAAGCTGCAGTCTTAATTTTGTCCTCATGGCGGTTGACGCGGCCCCGCCGCGCGCCGCGCTTCAGCGCCCGCCTTTCTGGCGGGCGTTTTTGTTGCGTCGCAGCAACACTCCGACGCATCCCGTCCCGCGCAATGCTGCGATGCAGCATATGGTTCGCCGCCGATTGTTCACCATGTCGAATTCCGACGAACGAGCCATTCCGGCTTTGACGAGGTGATCCATGAAACGAGCGACTGCCCTGGGCGGCTTCGGCGGCTTCAACCTGCACGGCGCGGGGATCCTGGCGGCGATGCGCCGCCTTGATTTCATGCCGGACCTGTTCACCGTGACCTCCGGGCAGATCGTCGTCCTGGCCGAATGGCTGTGTGGGCGTGATCCGCGTGACCTGCTGATGGCGAACGGCACATCGCCCGGCCCCATGCACATCATGGCGACCGCGGTGAACGGCCATCCCGGAGTCTTCCGCCCGGCCATGTCGGAGAATCTGAGACGCTGGCTGGACATCCCGTTCACTGCCACCGGCTTCATGGAGCGGGTGATGCCGGCGCGGCGCTATGTGCCGCTGCTGCCGCGCGAGCGATTCGAGGAGGTTGCCGCCATCCTCGACGAGGCGGAGGTCGGCGTGGTGTTCAACACCTACGACTTCACGGCGGGGGAGGGCGTGCTGCACGGCAACGGGCCGGCGCGGGTGCTGATGCCGGCCGACGTTCCCCTGCGCCCGATCACGGCCGACGCGGTGGAGAGCGCCCTGTGGCTCTATCTCTACGGCTTCGAGGAAGCGCCGAACGGGCTGATCGACGGCGCCTATCACCGCTCGCTGATTCTCGGCGAACTGCACGGATTCGACCATGTGGTGGTCGGGTGTCCGTTCCCCACCGCCTGGGACGGCCCGCCGCCGGCCAACACGCTGGAGGTTGAGGACTGGAAGATTAAACAGTGGTTCTCCAACTCCTACCGCGCCGAGGTGGCCCGGCTGCGCAAGACCATTGCCCTGGTTCAGAAGGGCTCGCTGCGCGATCCCGACTATCGCATCCGTGAACTGACCGAAATCCCGTTGCAAACGCGGTGGGGCTATTTCGACTATTTTTCCGAAAAGGATGAAGTATTCCAGGGCGCCCTGGTGGATGCCTTGACGCTGCTTGCACCGTCGGTGCCGCGGCGGTCCGAAGACGCCGTCTGACGAGGACGGGGAACGCGAACCGCGTTGGGATCGCAATCCCTCGGGACTCCAAGGGCTTGTTCCGAATCGCAGGGCTCATCCGCAGGGTTGCGGGCGGGGTTCGCTCTACCTATACTCCGCGCCGCTCAGATTACCCTTTTGAGTTTGGAAGCCATCGAATGTCCTCGCCGCTTCTGCCCTCGGACTACACGCCGTCTGAAGACGAGCCGTTCATGAACCCGACGATGCGGGAGTACTTCCGTCAGAAGCTGCTGCGGTGGCGGGCGGAGCTCCTCGCTGAATCGACCGAGACGCTGCACAGCCTCCAGGAAGGCGGCATCCAGGAGCCGGACATCGCCGACCGCGCGTCGGCGGAGACCGACCGGGCCCTGGAACTGCGCACCCGCGCCCGTGAGCGCAAGCTGATCTCCAAGATCGACGCGGCGCTGGAGCGGATCGCCGACGGCTCCTACGGCTACTGCGAGGAGACCGGCGAGCCGATCTCCGTGCGCCGCCTCGACGCCCGTCCCATCGCCACGCTGAGCCTGGAGGCCCAGGAGCGGCACGAGCGGATGGAGCGCACCCAGCGCGACGACTGATCGCGGGGCTCCGCAAGCCGGTCTGCTACCGCTTGCGGAACAGCGCCACGTTGCGCCCGGCCGTTTCCAGGTCCCAGCCGAAACGGCCGGCGATCCAGTCCAGCGTTTCCGGACGGTAGAAGACGACGTGGCTTGCCTCGCGGATGTACGGCCACGTCGCGAAGGCGCCGTCGTCGTGCAGCACGCCGGTCATCAGCCCGAGCCAGCCGCCCGGCCGCAGCAGTCCGTCCAGTTGCGCGAACGCGGCGCCGGGCCGGTGGAAATGCTCGGCCACCTCCGTGCAGGTGATGAAGTCGTAGCGCCGCTCCAGCGCCGCCGCATCGGGGTGGAAGAATGGGTCGTAGTTGCGCACCGCGAATCCGCGCTCGCCCAGCATCGCTGCGATGGCCGGCCCCGGCCCGCAGCCGAAGTCCAGCCCCTCCGCCCCCGGTGCGATCCGTTCCAGCAGCGGATCGGTAACCTGGGCCAGAAAGCGCCGGTAGCGGGGATCGCCGGGATCGTTGTGGTGCAGATCGTATTCCGCACGCTCCTCCTCCGCCGTCGGCCGTTGTGCCGGGTCGAGGATGGTTATCCGGCACCGTTCGCAGCGGAAATAGCGCCGTCTCCAGGCTTCGGCGAAGGGGGGCAGGCCTTCCGCGCCGCAGAGCGGGCAGTGTCCGCCGGCCTCTTGCTGATGCACGCTTCCCTCCGTTCTGGCCTTGCCGGCCGCCAGGGTCGCATGGACAGGGCGCCGCGGCAACGCGCGCTGCCGCGATGGACACGCAAGGAACCGGTGGAGTATGCCGTCCTGGTCGGCGGGTTTGGCCAGAGGGACAGGGACATGCTTGAAGACTCGAACACCGGCCTGCTGGTCACCGCGGCCATGGTGATCGTCGTCACGGTCTATATGTGGTGGCGGGGGGCCTTGAGCCTCGGCGCGATGCTGGCGACCGTGGCTTTCGCCGCCGTGCTGGCGGGCGTGATGGACATGTACCTGTAGGGGCGCCCCGCGGGCGCGAAGGCGCTCTCCCGCGCGGCGCTCCTGATACGAAGGCCCTCGATGCGAGCCAGCGAGCGCCTTCGTATCGTCTTCAGAACGGCGCGATGATGTCGAAGATCTGCTGACCGTAGCGCGGTTGCTGGACGTCGCTGAGCTGGCCCCGGCCGCCGTAGGCGATGCGGGCTTCGGCGATCTTCTCGTAGCTGATGGTGTTCTGCGCGGTGATGTCCTCGGGCCGGATGACGCCGGTGATGTTCAGGTCGCGCAGTTCGTAGTTCACGCGCACTTCCTGGCGGCCCTGGATGACCAGATTGCCGTTGGGCAGCGACTGGGTGACCAGCGCCGCGACCTTCAGTTCGATCTGCTCCCGGCGGGTGATGTTGCCCTTGCCCTGGCTGGAACTGGCGCTGGAAGCGTCCAGCAGCTTGGAAGGA
This sequence comes from Pseudomonadota bacterium, assembly GCA_023412175.1. Classification (GTDB taxonomy): domain Bacteria; phylum Pseudomonadota; class Alphaproteobacteria; order Azospirillales; family Azospirillaceae; genus Azospirillum. The sequence continues at coordinate 3,953 of JAEYOB010000694.1, forward strand.
TCGACGGCGTCCGGCAGCACCGCCTTGAGCCGGCCCTCGAACCCGAACAGGCTCGGCAGGCCCATGCTCTCGTCGTTGTCGCGCGACTTGGTGCTCTGGTTGTTCATCTGCGCCTGATCGTTGATGGTGATCAGCACCGTCAGGATGTCGCCGACCTGCTTGGCGCGCTGGTCCTTGAAGAACGCCTTGGAGCCGGACCGCCACAGCGAATTGGGGTTGCGCTCGGCCGGGATCGGCGTCGGCATCGGCAGGCTGACCGGCTGGTAGCCCGGCTGCGCGTACGGGTCCTTGATCTGGCTGAGCTGCGGGCCGGACCCGACCTCGGACAGGCGGGTCATGGTGTTGCAGGCGCTGAGAGACGTGACGAGGGCTGCGGCCAGGGCCAGACGGGAGGCGGTGCGGACGGCGGTGCGGACGGCGGTGCGGGCGGTCATGGCTGCATTCCTTTGTTTTCGCGGCGGCGTTCCTGCGTGCGGCGGTTTTTGCCGGCCGCGTCTCGCTCGCCTACCTCATTGCAACAGCCGTGCCAGGGGCAACAGCCGTGCTAGGGCGGCTGACGGAGACCCGGCCGGGGCCGGAGACGACCGCCTCGACGATGCGGTTCGACGAGGTGTTGACGACCCGGATCACGTCGCCCTTGCCGCCTTCCTGCAGCGCCTTGCCCTGGGTCGAGAGCGAGATGTTGCCGCTCTCCAGCGTGATGGTGACCAGCGTGCCCTTGTCCACGATGCGCGGCGATTGCAGGTCGCGCACCCGAACCGGCTGGTTCACCGGGATGCCGCGCTTCGGCGTCATGCCGATCAGCTGCGCCTCGGTGGCGGCGATGTCGGTGCCGGCCTGATCGGCCCGCAGTTCGACCCAAACCAAGTTGTCGGCGGAGATGGTGTCGCCGGGCGACACGCGGTGGCTCAGGACCGGCACCTCCACCGTGCCGTAGGCGCGGCCGGACACCGGCATGCGCACCAGCGGCGACGTGCCGGGAACCACCAGCTCGGCGGCGAAGCGGCCCTGCACCGGGCTGTAGTAGACGTTGTCGACCCGCAGCCCGCCGTCCGCCGTCTGACCGGCCGGGACGCGCAGCTCGATGGCGCGGTTGTCCAGTTCCAGGCGCATGCGGCCGACCGTGACGTGGCTCGCCAGAGCCTCGCTCAACGCCGCTTCCGCATGGGGCATGCCGTACACGGCAGCCGGCGGCTCGGCAGAAACGGCCGGGCCGGCAAGAATTGCCAGGCCGAGGGCGGCGCCGAGGACGAGGGCGGTGCGCAGCGAAGCGGTGGGGCGGGTCATGGCGTGTGCTCCTTGGGCTCAGGTCGGGCGGCGCGCGTCAGCGCATCTGGCCGGCCTGCTGCATCATCTCGTCGGTGGTCTTGATGACCTTGGAGTTCATCTCGTAGGCGCGCTGGGCGGAGATCAGCGTGGTGATCTCCTGCACGATGTTGACGTTCGAGGTCTCCAGCGCGCCCTGCACCACGCGGCCGTAGCCGGGGGCGCCGGGGTTGCCGGCCACCGCCTCGCCCGACGCCGGGGTCTGCAGGAACAGGTTGTCGCCAACCGCTTCCAGGCCGCCGGGGTTCGGGAAGGCCGCCAGCTGGATCTGGCCGACGTTCTGCGGGTCCACCTGGCCGTCCAGCTTCACCAGCACTTCGCCCGACGGGTTGACGGTGATGTCCACCGCCTCGGTGGGCACGGTCATGGCCGGCTGCACCTGATAGCCGTCGGCAGTGACGATGATGCCCTCGGGCGACAGCTTGAAGTTGCCGGCGCGGGTCTAGGCGGTGTCGCCGTTCGGCAGCTGCACCTGGAAGTAGCCCGAGCCGTTGACCGCGAGGTCCAGCTTGTTGTCGGTGACGTTCAGGTTGCCCTGCTCCAGCACGCGGGCCACCGCGGCGATGCGCACGCCGGCGCCGATCTGCACGCCGGTCGGGACCGTGGTGCCGGCGTCCGACGAGGTCGAGCCGATGCGGCGGAAGTTCTGGTAGAGCAGGTCCTGGAACTCGGCGCGCTGCTTCTTGAAGCCGGTCGTCGTCGAGTTGGCGATGTTGTTGGAGATGGTCTCGACGTTGAGCTGCTGGGCCAGCATTCCGGTGGCACCGATGGCGAGGCTGCGCATGGCTGTATACTCCCGTTTCTCTTCGCTCAGGCGGTGCGGCCGAGCCGCTGGATGAGGGTGCGGATCCGCTCGTGCTCGGACTCGACGATCTTCTGCGCCTGCTGGTACTGGCGGTTGATCTCGACCATCTGGGTCATCTCGACCACGGGCTTCACGTTGGATTGCTCTAGCATTCCCTGTGCCACTTTCGTCTCGACCGGAGCCGGCAGCGGCTCCTCGTCGCTGACGTACAGACCGCCGCCGACCTCGGTCATCATCTGCTCGCGCGGGAAGGTCACGATGTTCAGGCGGGCGACCGGGCCCAGCTCGGTGGTGACGGTGCCGTCGCCCTTGACCTCGACGGTGGCGGTGCCTTCCGGGATGGTGATCGGCTGGCCGTTGGCGGCGAGCACCGGCAGGCCGCCGCCGTCCACCAGCTGGCGCTGGTCGTCCATGTGGAACGAGCCGTTGCGGGTGTAGCGGCGGCCCGATGCGGTATCGACCGTGAAGTAGCCGGGGCCGCTCAGCGCCACGTCCAGCGGGTTGCCGGTGTGCAGCATGCCGCCGGCCGTCAGGTCGCGGACCACGGCGCGGTCCTGGACGAAGCTGACCTGCTCGTGCATGCCCGGCCGCTGGAGGAACTCGGTGAACAGCACGCGCTGCTGCTTGAAGCCGGTGGTGTTCATGTTGGCGACGTTGTTCGCCACGATCTCCAGCTGGCGGCGCAGGGCGCTCTGGCGCGACAAGGCGATATAGATCGGGTTTTCCATCGTCGGCCTCTTCCGGTCCTTGCTGCCGGAGGCGACCACCGCACCGGCACCTTCCCCTATGCAGCCGTCGTGCCAACCGTAAAAGCCGAGGAATCCGCGGGTGTGCGCCGTTCGCGGCACGGGCTGCCGGGCAATTCCTGCCGCAGCGGGCCGAATCTGCCGGGCAAAACCGGGGCGAGCCGGAGCGTTCCGTCCCCATGGGGTGGAGACGGGTTGGGGTGCACGGCCTCCAGGGCCGAGCCGCCGGGACCGGAGGCGTTGGGAGACGGGCCGCCGCTTTCGCGCCCGCTGTGCGGGAGCGCGCCTCGCCCACGCAGGGGCGGGGCAGGGCGGAGGTCTGTGTCCGAACGGACTCCGGGCTATGTCGGAGCGGTCCACTCAAGAATCGTGCCGGATCGGGGCTCGGGCTGCCCTGCGTCGGGATGGCCCGGCGCGGCATGCCGCCGCCTTGAAAGGGCGGCGCACATTCTCTCCCTTGTCACGCCTGGGTCACGCCTGGGTCATGTCTGGGCTTCGCGGCGCGGGATCGCGCCCGTCCACAACCGGCAAAACCCACGCCTGTCCATTCCCGTCCCCATACGCTCCCGGTGCGGTCACACCCTCAACGTACCGTTTGAAAGGACTTATTAACTATCCGAAAGTTACGGTGATGGCCGCCGGAAGCGGCCGGACTCCTCACGCTCGCGCACAACGGATTTCCAATGCCGGCGCACGCCGACGACGACGATCTCTCCACCGACGGTTTGCCGCGCAAGAAGTTCAGCGGCAAGAAGCTGGTGCTGTTCGTCGTCCTGCCGCTGCTTCTGCTGATCGGTGCGGGCGCGGGGGTCTACTTCTCGGGCGTGCTCGACATGCTGATGGGCAAGAAGGCCGAGGAGCACGTCGAGGAGAAGCCGCCGGAGGTCGAAGGGCCGCCGGTGTTCTACGACCTGCCGGACATGCTGGTGAACCTCAACAGCACCGGCAAGCGGCCCGCCTTCCTGAAGATCAAGATCTCCATCCAGGTCTCCAAGCGCGAGGACATCCCGGCAATCGAGCACGTTCTGCCGCGCATCGTCGACAACTTTCAGGTCTACCTGCGCGAACTGCGCCTGGAAGACCTCAAGGGCTCCGCCGGCATGTACCGCCTGCGCCAGGAACTGCTGCTGCGCATCACCGCGG
>JAEYOB010000700.1 GCA_023412175.1 Pseudomonadota bacterium
GAGGTGGGGTTGGCCTCCAGCGTCACCTCCAGGCTGTTGGCGACGCGCCAGCGCTGCTGAATGCGGTCGATCAGCGCGCCGGTGGTCGCCGGGTCCATCAGCGAAGGCGTGCCGCCGCCGAAGAACACCGACGTTACCGTGCGTCCAGCCGTTGCGTCCGCGTAATGATCGAGTTCACGCAACAGCGCGTCGCGCCAGCGCTGCTGGTCGATGCGCTCGCGGACGTGGCTGTTGAAATCGCAGTACGGGCACTTCGATTTGCAGAAGGGCCAATGGATGTAGATCCCGAAGCCCGGATCGGGGCTTAGGAGATCGGGGGCTATCTGAAGCATCGCTCCACGAGCTGGCGGAAGGCATCGGCCCGGTGGCTCATCTCGTGCTTCTTGGCCGGGTCCATCTCACCGAAGGTAATGTCGTACCCGTCGGGAAGGAAGGCCGGGTCGTAGCCGAATCCCTTTTCCCCACGCGGTGGCCACACCAGCGTGCCGTGGCAGCGGCCCTCGACCGTCTCCACATGCCCATCCGGCCAGGCCAGCGACAGCGCGCAGACGAAATAGGCGGAGCGATCGGCCTTGCCCGCCAAGCCATCCTCGACCTTTCGCATGGCCACGCGGAAATCCTTGTCCGGGCCGGCCCAGCGCGCCGAATAGATGCCCGGATCGCCGCCCAGCGTCGGCACGACCAGCCCGCTGTCGTCGGCCAGCGCGACGTGCCCGGCCCTGGCGGCGGACAGCGCCTTCAGTTCCGCATTCGCAACGAAGCTGGTGCCGGTTTCCTCCGGCTCGGGCAGGCCGAGGTCGATGCAGGACTTGAACGACTTGGCGTAGGGGCGGAGCAGGTCGGCGATCTCCCGCACCTTGCCGGGGTTGTGCGTGGCGATGACCAGCGTGTCGCCGGTGAAGTGGCGGGGGGTGGCCATGGAGATGTTCCTTTCCTTGCTTTCCCCACCCCAACCCTCCCCCGCTGGGCGGGGGAGGGAGGAGACCCGCGTAGCGGGGAGGGTGCGGCGACAAAAAACTCAGAGGCCCAAAACTCAGAGGCCCAGAGCCGCCTTCTGCAAGGCGGCCAATTCGTTCACGCCCTTCTGCGCTAGGCTCATTAGTTCGAGGAACTGCGCCTGCTCGAAAGGCTTCTCCTCCGCCGTACCCTGGATCTCGACGATGCCGCCACGGCCGGTGAGCACGAAGTTGGAGTCGGCCTGGGCGTTGGAATCCTCGGCGTAGTCGAGGTCGAGCACTGCAGTGCCCTGGTAAATGCCGCAGGAGACGGCCGCGACCTGGTCGGTCAGCGGCATCCGCTTGATGGCGCCGATGGTCAGCAGGTGCTGGAACGCCAAGTGCAGCGCCACGTAGCTGCCGGTGATGGCGGCGGTGCGGGTGCCGCCGTCGGCCTGGAGCACGTCGCAGTCCACCTTGATCTGCACCTCCGGCATGGCGGCGCGGTCGGTGACGGCGCGCAGCGCGCGGCCGATCAGGCGCTGGATCTCCTGCGTGCGGCCGGATTGCTTGCCCTTCGCCGCCTCGCGGTCGGTGCGGGAATGGGTGGAGCGCGGCAGCATGCCGTACTCCGCCGTCACCCAGCCCAGGCCCGTGCCCTTGAGGAAGCGCGGCACGCCGTCGTCGACGCTGGCGGTGCACAGCACGTGGGTGTCGCCGAAGCGCACGAGGCACGAGCCCTCGGCGTATTTGGCGAAGCCGGGTTCCAGCGTGACGGTGCGCAGCTGATCGGGGGCGCGGCCGGAAGGGCGCATCGGCATCAGTCCTATCCTTGTTGAATGGGCAGGGAAGCTAGCGTCCTGCCCCCCTCGCGTCCAGAGCCGGCGTTGATTCGCCTCTCCGACCTGCCTAAATTCCAACGCGCATACCGCGCACGGGAACTTCTGCAACCGATCCATGATCACCGAGCTGAACCATAGGTCGCGCGAGATCTTCCGGCACATCGTCGACGCCTACGTGGCGACCGGCGAGCCGGTCGGCTCGCGCACGATCTCGCGGCGGCTGGGCATGGCTCTGTCGCCTGCGACCATCCGCAACGTCATGGCCGACCTGGAGGAGTTGGGGCTGCTCTACGCGCCGCACACCTCGGCCGGGCGCATTCCCACCGAACTGGGCCTGCGCCTGTTCGTCAACGGCATCCTGGAGGTGGGCGCGCTCACCGAGGATGAGCGCGAGTCCATCGAGGCCAAGTGCTCGTCCTCCGGTCGCGCGCTTCCGGACGTGATGCGCGAGGCCTCGGCCATGCTGTCGGGCCTGTCGCGCTGCGCCGGGCTGGTGCTGGCGCCGAAGACCGACCGGGCGCTCAGGCACATCGAGTTCGTTTCGCTCGGCCCCGGCCGGGCGCTGGTGGTGCTGGTCAACGAAGACGGGCTGGTCGAGAACCGCGTCGTCGAGGTGCCCATCGGGCTGCCCGGTTCGACCCTGCAGATGGCGTCGAACTATCTGACCGCCCGGCTGGTCGGCCGCACGCTGGATGAGGCGCGCAAGGAGGTCCTGCGCGAGATCGACGAGCAGCGCACCGAACTGGACGAGGTGTCGAAGCGCGTCGTCTCAGCCGGGCTCGCCACCTGGGCCGGCAGCGCCGGGGATGGCCAGCTCATCGTGCGCGGGCAGGCCAAGCTGCTGGAGGACGTCACCGCGCTGTCCGACCTGGAGCGCGTGCGTGCGCTGTTCGAGGCGCTGGAGACCAAGGAGGCGATGCTGCGCCTGCTGGAGGCCACCGGCCAGGGCGACGGTGTACAGATTTTCATTGGTGCGGAGAACGTTCTGTTCAACCATTCCGGCTGCTCTCTGATCATTTCCCCGTTCCAGAACAGCCGCGAGCAGGTCATCGGCGCCATTGGCGTCCTCGGCCCGACACGGATCAATTATGCCCGTATCATTCCCCTGGTGGACTACACAGCGAAAGTCATCAGCCGACTCGTCGGCTGAGGCGCGCGTCCGAGAAAACAACGAGAGAGACATGAGCGACACCAACAACACCCCCACCGACACCGAGCTTGAGACCAACGGGCAGAGCGCCCAGCCCGCCGCCGCGCCCGAGGCCGGCGCCCCCGCGGCGTCCGAGGAGCGCGTCGCCAAGCTGGAGGCCGAGGTCGCCAGCCTGAAGGACCAGCTGCTGCGCGCCATGGCGGAGACCGAGAACACCCGCCGCCGCGCCCAGCGCGACCGTGAGGACGCCTCGAAGTACGCCGTGTCCGGTTTCGCCAAGGATCTGGTGGGTGTGGCCGACAATCTGCGCCGCGCGCTGGAGGCCGTGCCGCCCGAGGGCCGCGAAAAGGACGAGATGCTCAAGAGCCTCGCCGTCGGCGTCGAGGCCACCGAGCGCCAGCTGCTGGGCTCCTTCGAGCGCGCCGGCATCAAGAAGGTGGACCCCACCGGCGAGCTGTTCGACCCGAATTTCCATCAGGTGATGTTCGAGATCGAGAACACCGGCAAGCCTGCCGGCACGGTCGTCCAGGTGCTTCAGCCCGGCTACACCATCCATGGCCGCCTTCTGCGCGAGGCCATGGTCGGCGTCGCCAAGGCCCAGCCGGAAAATTCCGGGCACGTCGACACCACGGCTTGATCCCTGGGTGCCGGGGGTGGCGTATCGCCGCACCGCCCCCGGCCTTGCGCTGATCCTTCGCATTTGCAAGGTTTCGGGTTTCGCGCTGCATTGCAGCAGACGCTTGGCCCGACAACAGAGGCAACACCGTGCCGAAGACGATCCTGACCGTCGATGATTCCAAGACCATTCGCGACATGGTGACCTTTACCCTGCAAAAGGCCGGCTACGCCGTGCAGGAGGCGGCGGACGGCAGTGCCGGCGCGGCTCTGGTGGCGAAGCAGAAGTTCGACTGCATCATCACCGACCTGAACATGCCGGGCATGGACGGTCTGGCGCTGACCAGGGCGGTGCGCGCCAGCGCCACCAACCGCGCCACCCCGGTGCTGCTGCTGACCACCG
>JAEYOB010000733.1 GCA_023412175.1 Pseudomonadota bacterium
GCCCGACCCCGGCGCCGGGGATGCGGTGCTGGAACTGCGGCTCGCTCCCGGTTCTGGTCGCAACCAGGACGCTGCGGCGATCCGCCGGGCGCTGGCCACCGCGCTGGCCGCCGCCGATGGCTGGCGGCTGCTGCCGGCCGCCGAGGCGACGCGGCTGGAAGGCAGGCTGGAGGCGCTGGAGTATCGCAACAAGGCGCTCGCTGCCGCGCTGGAGCGCGTGTCCTTCCAGCCGCTCGACGGCGGCTTGACGCAGGTGCGCGACGCCGCGTCGTTGTTCGGCTTCGTCAACGAATGGTGCTTCGACGAGGACCGTGTGGTGCGCCGCTTCCGCGAGCTGGCGCCGGTCTACCACCCCGACACCGGCATGGTCGGCTGCCGCCAGCGCATGGCGCAGCTCATCGAGGCGCGGAACCTGCTGATCCGGCACGTCCGCACCGCCTATCCCTCCGGGGCGTGGGCGGAGCGGCGGTAGGCACCCCCGCTCCGGACCGGACGGCCAGTCATACCGAACGGTCAGTCGTAGGTGAACCCCTCGTCCTTCATGTAGATGTTGCTGACCTTGCACCAGTCCACCTTGAACTGCTCCGCTTCATAGTCGACCCAGCTTACGCGGAACGGCACGACGCAATTGCCTTCGTCGCTGCCCCAGTCCATCTCGGCGGACTCGCCCGGCTTGAGCGTGAAGTCGATCCAGTTCTTGCTCCACTTGCCGCCCTCGTAGGTGCGGAAGCCGTTGAGCACGTACTGCGACGATTTGTTGTGGAGATTGAACTTGTAGGTGTCCCCGGCAACGGCCGGAACCGCGGTGCCGACGCTCATACCGGCGAGCAGGCACAACAAGGCCAGAGTGCGCATGCATAACCCCCAAAAGGACGTGGATTCTTCCGTGCTGTTGTTCGCGCACGTGAAGATTGGGGAAGCTTAGCAGTAACTTAGGATTACTCAAGAAGTGGTATCAGCCGCACGCAAGATTTCAGAATGGAAATACTGAAGCCGGTTCGGGCGAATTTTACGGCAGCACCAGCCGGCCGTCATCGGTAAAGGAAAAGAACGGGTTCCAGGCGACTTCCCAGGGATGCCCGTCCGGATCGGCGAAGTAGCCGGCATGGCCGCCCCAGAACACATCCTGCGCCGGCTTGAGGATGCGGCCGCCGGCCGCCTCGGCTTCGGCCAGCACCGCCGCCACCTCCTCGCGCCGGCGCACGTTGTGGGCCAGCGCGATGCCGCCGAAGCCGCTGCCCTCCGGCGGTACGTGCGCGTCCTCGGCCAGCGCGTCGCGGCCGTACAGCGCCAGGACCACGCCGCCGGCGGGGAGGAAGGCCACCGACTCGTTGCTCGTCGGCGATGCGGTGAAGCCCAGGCGTTCGTAGAAGGCGCGGCTGCGCGCCACGTCGGCCACCCCCAGGGTCAGCAGGGACAGCCGCGGCTCCATGGCTCAGCGCTCCAGGCCGATCACCTCGGCCAAGATCGCGTCGGTGAAATTGGCATCGCCGATGTCCGCGCCGGTCAGGTCGGCGCCGGTCAGGTCGGCCTCGGCCAGATTGGCGCCGGTCAGGTCGGCGCCCACGAGGTTGGCGCCGGACAGGTTCACCTTGTGCAGGTCGGCGTTCCGCAGCGTCGCCATGCCCAGGCGGGCGCGCTGGAGATTGGCGCGCCAGACGTGGCCGCTCATCGTCTGGATGTGCACCGGGCCGAGCTTGGCGTCGGTCAGGTTGGCGTTGGACAGGGTGGCGCGTTCGAAGTTGATGCCGCGCAGGTCGGCGCCGGTGAAGTTCGCCTTGCGCAGGTCGGCCAGCGACAGGTCGGCGATGGCCAGCGACGCCCCGGCCAGCGACGCGCCGCGCAGCGTGATGCATTGCAGGATGCCGGCCGACAGGTTGATGCCGTCCAGCGTCTTGCCGGACAGGTCGAGCGCCGAGAGGTCGGCGCGCTTGCCGTCCTTGCCGCCGCTGTCGATCCAGGCGAGGTGCGCGGCGATGATCGCCGCCAGCGCGCTCTCGGCGTTCTCCAGCGCCTTGGCGGTGACCGCGCCGGCCAGGCTGGGCGAGCGCAGCTGGCCCGAATCGAGGATGGCGCCGATCAGGTTGGTGTTGGTGAAGTTGGCGCGCCCGATGGCGGCCCCCGTCAGCACCGCGCCCGACAGGCGTGCGCCGGACAGGTTCGCCTCCGACAGGTCGGCGTCGGTCAGGTCGCAACCGGTCAGGTTGGCGTTGGTCAGGTTGGCGCGCTGGAACTTGGTGCCGCGCAGGATCGAATCGGTGAGGTCGGTCTGCATGACGAAGGAGTTCGCCAGCTTGGCGCGGGACAAGTCGGCGTTGCGCATGGTCGCCGCCGTCAGTTCCGAGGTGAGGACGTTGTCGAACTGGTGCTCGCGCACGTCGCCGCTCTCGGTGTAGTGCAGCAGCGTGCCGTCGCGCAGGTCCACCTCGACCAGGATCGCCTCGCTCAGCATGGCGCCGCGCAGGCAGGCGCCGCGCAGGTCGGCGCGGCGCAGGTCGGCCTTTTCCAGGTTCGCCAGCCGCATGTCGGCGGCGTACAGGTTGGCGTTCTGCAGGTTGGCGCCGGTCAGGCGCGCGCTGAACAGCTTGGCGCCGGACAGGTCGGCGTCCGACAGGTCGATGCCGGAGAGGTCCAGGTGCGACAGGTCGCGCATCTTCAGGTTGGCGCGCGCGCCGCCCGGCTGGCTCTTCCGAAAGGCCTGGTGGCGCATCAGGATGGCGTTCAGCTGGCTCTGCGTGAGCTTGGTGCGCGGCGAGTTCGAACCGAAACCTTGCGATGTCGACATCGCGGCGAGCCCTTGCATGGTGAGGCCGACAGCTTGCAGACAAGCCGCAAACAAAGCGTTAACCAGGAGAGAGAATTTATTCAAATCAATAGCGTGAAACCACATCAACAATAGGAATATGCAACTTTCCGGTTGGCGGCCGATCGCCGGCGCGGCGGCTCTGTTGACTCGGGCGGCGCGGATCCGTATTGTCCGGCCTCCAGCTTCCGTCGATGGTTTCGACGCAGCGCCCACGGGTGCCAGCCAGTCCGCGAGTTTCGCGCACTGGCGCATTTGCGTTTGGGTCGCGCGCGTTCGAGAGTGTCGGCGAAGCGTTTCGGAATTTTGAGGACCCCATGTTCGAAGGCCTGACCGGACGCCTGGGCGACATCTTCGACAAGCTGCGCCGCCGCGGCGCGCTGAGCGAGGAGGACGTCTCCGCCGCCCTGCGCGAAGTGCGCGTGGCGCTGCTGGAGGCCGACGTCGCCCTGCCGGTGGTCAAGCAGTTCGTGGCGCAGGTCAAGGAGCGCGCCGTCGGGCAGGAGGTGCTGCGCTCCGTCACGCCGGGCCAGCAGGTCATCAAGATCGTCCACGACAACCTCGTGGAGATGCTGGGCCAGGGCGAGGACATCAACCTCAACGCCGCCGCCCCGGTGCCGATCCTGATGGTCGGCCTGCAGGGCTCGGGCAAGACGACCTCGACCGCCAAGATCGCGCTGCGCCTCAAGACCAAGGAGCGCAAGAAGGTCCTGATGGCGTCGCTGGACGTGCGCCGTCCGGCCGCGCAGGAGCAGCTCCGCGTGCTCGGCGAGCAGACCGGCATCGCCACGCTGCCCATCCTGATGGGCCAGGGCCCGGTGGACATCGCCAAGCGCGCGATGGATGTCGGCCGCCGCGAAGGCTACGACGTGGTGATGCTCGACACCGCCGGCCGCCTCGCCATCGACGAGGAGCTGATGGCCGAGGTGGTCGCCGTGCGCGACGCCGCCAAGCCGGCCGAGACGCTGCTGGTCGCCGACGCCATGACCGGCCAAGACGCTGTGACGGTCGCCACCAACTTCAACGACAAGGTCGGCATCACCGGCATCGTGCTGACCCGCGTCGACGGCGACGCCCGCGGCGGCGCGGCGCTGTCCATGCGCCAGATCACCGGCAAGCCGATCAAGCTGCTGGGCGTCGGCGAGAAGATCGACGCGCTGGAGGCCTTTCACCCCGACCGGATCGCCGGCCGCATCCTCGGCATGGGCGACGTGGTGTCGCTGGTCGAGAAGGCGGTCGAGACCATCGACCAGGAGGAGGCCGAGAAGCTCGCCCGCAAGTTCGAGAAGGGCCAGGGCTTCGACCTCGACGACATGGCCAGCCAGCTCAAGCAGCTCCGCAAGATGGGCGGCATGTCGGGGCTGATGGGCATGCTGCCGGGCATCGGCAAGATCAAGAACCAGCTCAAGGACGCCAACATCGACGACAAGGTGATCAAGCGCCAGGAGGCGATCATCTCGTCGATGACCAAGAAGGAGCGCAAGAACCCCGAGCTGATCAAGGCGTCGCGCCGCAAGCGCATCGCCGCCGGCTCGGGCACGTCGGTGCAGGAGGTCAACAAGGTCCTCAAGCAGTTCGACGACATGCGCACCATGATGAAGAAGGTCCAGAAGCTGGGCAAGAAGGGCATGATGCGCGGCGGCCTCGGCAACCTGCTGCCCAAGGGGCTGGGCGGGTTCGGCGGCGGCGGCAACCCGTTCGGCGGCGGTGGCGGAAAGGGGCCGTTCGGATGATCGACCACATCTCGCTGCCCGTCACGGACATCGAGCGCGCCAAGGCGTTCTACGATCCGGTGCTGGCCGCCGTCGGCTACCGCCGGATGATGGATTTCGGCCAGGCGGCCGGCTAAGGCGACGAGCACCCGCATTTCTGGATCGGCGTTCCGCCGGAGGATGAGGTGCAGGGCCCCGCGGTGGGCGTGCATGTCGCTTTCCGCGCCAGGGACCGCGAGGCGGTGGATGCCTTCCACGCCGCGGCGCTGGCGCACGGCGGGCGCGACAACGGCGCGCCGGGGCTCCGGCCGCGCTACCACCCCGATTACTACGCTGGATTCGTCTTCGACCCGGATGGAAACCGGATCGAGGCGGTCTGCCATCTCCCCGCCTGACCGGCGGGTTTCGTTCAACCACCTTGACCTAGAAGAGAGAGTTTCGACCCATGGCTCTGAAGATCCGTCTGGCCCGCGGTGGCGCCAAGAAGCGCCCGTTCTACGCGATCGTCGTTGCCGACGCCCGCAGCCCGCGTGACGGCCGCTTCATCGAGAAGATCGGCACCTACAACCCGATGCTGCCGCGCGAAGACGAGAAGCGCATCCAGTTCGACGTCGAGCGCGCCAAGCATTGGCTGTCGGTCGGCGCCCAGCCGACGGACCGCGTCGTGCTGTTCTTCGCCAACGCCGGCCTGGTCGAGAAGCCGGCCATCCGCGAGACCCCGAAGAAGTCCGCCCCGAAGGCCAAGGCCCAGGAGCGCGCCAAGGCTGCCGCCGCCGCCGCTGCCGCCGCCGGCGAGTGACGATTCGACCCTCTCTCCTCCGGGGAGGGGGTGGTCCGAAGGACCGGGTGAGGGGACTCGTTGGGGGCCGGAAACGGTTGCCGTGCGGAGCCCCCTCGCCCCGACCCTTTCCCCGGAGGGGAGAGGGAGGGAGAAAGCATGTCCTCTAAAGTCTGTGTCGGCCAGTTCGCCGGTTCGCACGGTGTGCGCGGCCTCGTGAAGCTGAAGAGCTTCACCGAGGATCCCGCGGCCGTGGCCGCGTACGGGCCGCTGACCGACGAGTCCGGCCGGCGCACGTTCCGCGTGTCGCTCAACGGCACCGTCAAGGACCTGTGGCTCGCCCGCGTGGAGGGGATCGCCACCCGCGAGCAGGCGCAGGAGCTGGTCGGCGTACGCCTGTACGTCGACCGGTCGGTGCTGCCGGATACCGGGGACGAGGACGAGTTCTACCACGCCGACCTTATCGGCCTCCGGGTCGAGACGGCGGCCGGGGAGCCGTTCGGGACGGTGCTGGCGGTCTATGATTTCGGCGGCGGCGACGTGCTGGAGATCCGCACGGAGGCCGGTGCCACGGAGCTGTTGCCGTTCACCAGGGCCTGCGTGCCGGTGGTGGACGTCAAGGGCGGACGGGTGGTCATCGACCCGCCCGCGGTGGTCGAAGCCAAGCCCGAAGGGCAGGGCGGCGGGGAGTCGGAGCCGTGAACCACGGCGCCAGCGGCCCGCTCGCCTGGACCGTCAAGGTGCTGACCCTGTTCCCGGAGATGTTTCCGGGGCCGCTCGGTCACAGCCTGGCTGGCAAGGCGTTGGAAAATGGCGTGTGGTCGCTGGAATCAGTGGACATTCGCGATTTTGCGCGCGATAAACACCGCTCTGTTGACGATGCCCCCTTCGGCGGGGGCGCGGGCATGGTGATGCGGCCGGACGTTCTGGACGCCGCGTTCACTACGGCCTGCGGACCGCCGGGTGCCGAGGGGCGCGGTCGGGTGATCTACCTGTCGCCGCGCGGCCGGGTCCTGGACCAAGCCCTGGTCAAGGAGTTGGCGGCGACCCCGGTGGTCACGCTGCTCTGCGGCCGGTACGAGGGGGTCGACAAACGGGTGCTGGAGGCGCACGGAGTCGAGGAGGTCAGCCTCGGCGATTTCGTGCTGTCCGGCGGCGAGCCGGCCGCGCTTGCCCTGATCGACGCCGTGGTGCGCTTGCTGCCCGGCGTCATGGGGAACGTGGCGACGGCCGAAGACGAGAGTTTCGAACGGGGGTTGCTCGAATACCCCCACTACACGCGGCCTGCCGTCTGGACCGACGGGCTGGGTGTGGAGCGGTCGGTGCCGGAGGTTCTTCTCTCCGGCCACCATGAGAAGGTTCGCGCCTGGCGGCTCGCCGAGGCGGAGCGGATCACACGGGCCCGGCGGCCCGACCTTTGGTCCCGCTACGAAGCGAGTCGTCCGGTGCCGGAGAAACGGGCCCGCAGACGCAGGCCGAGTGGAACGACGGAGTGACGGTCCGCCGCGAGGCGCGCCGAGGAAAAGGGGTAGTGTCATGAACCTGTTGCAGCAGCTCGAGCAGGAGCAGATCCAGAAGGCCCTTGGCGACAAGGCCATCCCGGAATTCTCGCCGGGCGATACGCTCCGCGTGAACGTGAAGGTGGTCGAGGGCACGCGCGAGCGCGTCCAGGCCTACGAAGGCGTGTGCATCGCGCGCAAGAACGCCGGTGTGAACTCCTCGTTCACCGTGCGCAAGATCAGCTATGGCGAAGGCGTGGAGCGCGTGTTCCCGCTGTACAGCCCGCGCATCGACTCGATCGAGCTGGTCCGCAAGGGCGACGTCCGTCGCGCCAAGCTGTACTACCTGCGTGATCGTCGCGGTAAGTCGGCCCGCATCGCCGAGCGCACGACCGGCCGCGGCATGAAGAAGGCCGTCGCCGCGGAGTAATCCGCCGGCCGCGTTCAAGAGCTTCCGGCGCCCGCCGTGGGGAAACCCATGGCGGGCGTTCGGCGTTGGGAGGCGCTTGCCTTACCGGCGGGGCAGCGAATTGGTGTGCGCCTCCTTCAGCGTCGCCGGTTCGTTTATGTCGCCGACCACGCCGGTGGTGCTGGTCTCCTCGTC
>JAEYOB010000738.1 GCA_023412175.1 Pseudomonadota bacterium
ACCACCTCGTCGCCGAGGCGCGCCGCGAACTGGCCGAGCGGGCGCGGGCGAAGGCGGCGCTGATCGGCAAGCGGGTGGCGGCGGTGACGGTGCGCGACACCCGCAGCCGCTGGGGAAGCTGCGCCGCCAACGGCCGGCTGTCCTTCTCCTGGCGGCTGATCCTGACGCCGGAGCCGGTGCTCGACTACGTGGTGGCGCACGAGGTGGCGCACCTCAAGGAGATGAACCACTCCGCGCGCTTCTGGGCGGTGTGCGCCGGGCTGACCGCCGAGGTCCAGGCCCCCCGCGCCTGGCTGAAGGCGAACGGGGCGCGGCTGCTCCGCTACGGCTGATTCTCCGGGGCCGGGGCGCAGCCTACAGCCTTCGGCCGCAACGATTATATTTCCACGGCTTCCCTCGCTTCCACACGATGGAGGGCGCGGATGGGATCGTGCACGCTGCGGCGTGCCGGCGGCGCGCGACGGCGGCGGCTTCCCCAGGCTCGACTGCCCGTGCCGGGCGCGCTTAGGATACGGGTGGGACAGCGGCCGCGCCGCCGCGTATAGTGCCGCCTCCGTCCATCCCGCCCCCTCCCCCGAATGCCCCGTCCCGACTCCCTGGCCGTCCGTGTGCTGCTGACCGCGCTCGTCGCATTCGGGCCGTTGTCCACCGACCTCTATCTGCCGGCGTTGCCCACGCTGGTGACGGTGTTCGGCACCGACATCGTCACCGTGCAGCTCACCCTGTCGGTGTTCCTGGTCGGCTTCGCGGTGGCGCAGCTGGTCTACGGGCCGCTGTCCGACCGCTACGGCCGGCGCCCGGCGCTGATCGGCGGCGTGACGATCTATCTGGCGGCCAGCGTCGCCTGCGCGCTCGCCGCCACCATCGACCAGCTGATCGTCGCGCGGGTGTTCCAGGCGGTGGGGGCGTGCTGCGGGCCGGTGGTGGCGCGCGCCGTGGTACGCGACGTGTTCGGCCGCGAGCGGGCGGCGACCGTGTTCGCCTACATGGCCATGGCCATGTCGCTCGCCCCCGCCGTCGGGCCGGTGGCCGGCGGGCTGCTGACCGAACTGTTCGGCTGGCGCTCCAACTTCGTGGCGCTGACCGTGATCGCGCTGACGGTGCTGGCGGCGACCGTGCTGCTGCTGGACGAGACCAACCAGCACCGCGACCCCGAGGCGCTGAAGCCCTCCCGGCTGTTCTGGAACTACGTCCGGCTGTTCCGCGACCGCGCCTACGTCGGCTACATGCTGACGGCGGCGTGCTCGTACAGCGGCATCTTCGCCTTCATCTCCGGCTCCTCCTTCGTGCTGATCGGCCGGCTGGAGCTGTCGCCGACGGCCTACGGCCTGAGCTTCGGCGGCGTGGTGCTGGGCTACATGGCGGGGACCTTCATCGCCGGGCGCCTGTCGCAGCGCCTGGGCATCGACCGCATGGTGCGCCTCGGCACCCTGATATCGGCGGCCGGCGGGCTGCTGGGCGCGACGCTGGCGGCGGCCGACGTGCTGAGCGTCGCCACGGTCGTCGGGCCGATGTTCCTGTTCATCATGGGCACCGGGCTGACGATGCCCAACGCCATGGCCGGCGCCGTCGGGCCGTATCCGACCATGGCCGGCCTCGCCTCGGCGCTGCTGGGCTTCGTGCAGATGACCGTCGCCGCGGCGGTCGGCATCCTGGTCGGGCACCTGCACGACGGCACCGCCCTGCCGATGATGGGGGCGGTGGCGCTGGTGGCGGTGGGGGCCGCGGCGGCCTACCGGACACTCGCCGCCAAGGGCTGAGGGCGCCTGCGGAAAACCCTTGCTAACCCATTGACGGTGCTGTGACATTTCCATGCGCAGGGGGTGCGGCGGGCGGCCCGGAAAATTTTTCGTACCGCCTTCGATTTTTCTCTTTTCTCGGCCGCCCGTTCGATCTATGTAACGCGAACTCGCAAGCGCACGTGCCGCTGGCCCGCCCTCGACCATCGAGAAGTGGTTATGCAACGACGTAACGCGTGATTTCCGACCGTCCCTTAAGCAAGGCGGCGATTTGGAGGTTACGATGGTTCATGTTGTTGTCGGTGGGCTTGGGCCCACCCGTTTCCGACAACTCCCCGTCCAGTCCAGTCCGGACAGAATGACGTCCAGTATGGGCGGCCTGAACGCCTGACCGGCTTTTTCCGGTCAGATTTGTACGTTCGGCCGCTCCGTACCCGACCTCACGCCACCCGACTGTCCATAATCATCTTCGTCCGGGAGACTGGGATGAACGAAAAGATTGCGCGCTTCTTCGAGGAGCGACGCCCGCAGACCCCTTGCCTCGTCGTCGACCTCGACGTGGTCGAGCAGAACTACAACGCGCTGGCCGATGCGCTGCCCGACGCCCGGATCTACTACGCCGTGAAGGCGAACCCGGCGCCGGAGATCCTGTCGCTGCTGTCGCGCCTCGGCTCGGCCTTCGACACCGCCTCGGTGCCGGAGATCCAGATGGTGCTGGCCGCCGGCTGCACGCCGGACCGCATCTCCTACGGCAACACCATCAAGAAGGAGTCGGACATCCGCCGCGCCTTCGAGCTGGGCGTGCGCCTGTTCGCCTACGACTCCATCGAGGAGCTGGAGAAGATCTCCCGCGCCGCGCCGGGTGCCCGCGTGTTCTGCCGCATCCTGACCTCCGGGGAGGGCGCCGAGTGGCCGCTATCGCGCAAGTTCGGCTGCGACCTGAAAATGGCGCGCGAGCTGCTGCTGAAGGCCAAGGACATGGGCGTCGAGCCGTGGGGCGTGTCGTTCCACGTCGGCTCGCAGCAGAAGGACCTGATGCAGTGGGACCTCGCCATCCATCAGGTGGCGATGCTGTTCCGCGAGCTTGAGGTGCTGGGCGTCGATCTGGGCATGATCAACCTGGGCGGCGGCTTCCCGACCCGCTACCGCACCGACGTGCCGGAGACCACCGCCTACGGCCTGGCGATCTTCGAG
>JAEYOB010000823.1 GCA_023412175.1 Pseudomonadota bacterium
ATCCAGCACCGTGCGCCCGAGGTAGGCGTGGCCGATGCCTTTCAACGTCAACGAGGCTGTCATCGCTTGCCTGTTCAGAACTTCGCCTTCACGCCAGCATAGAACGCCCGGCCATCACCGGGCAGGAAGACCGCCTGGTTCAGTCCGGCCTGATCGACGATCAGCGTGGACGAAGCATACTTCGTGTCGAAGAGGTTGCGGACCTCGCCATAGACGCTGACACGGTCGTTGATGTCGTAGTTGGCGCGCAGGTCGACGGTGGCGAAGGGATCCGTGTAGACCGTGTTCATGTTGTCCACCGGCGTCTTGCCCGGACGCCAATCGACCTCGGCCTGCACGAAGAACGACGGGGTGAAGTCGTATCGTGCCGATGCGTTGATGACGTGCCGCGGCGCACCGGCCAGGCGGTTGTTGCCGCGCACCGGATCGTCGTGGAAGCGGAAGTCCTGGAACGTGTAGGCGACGCGCCCGCTCAGGGCATCGGTGAGATAGGCGGACACCCCAAGTTCGATGCCAAAATGCCGCGTCTGGTCCGCGTTCACGGCGCCGAGCGATGCCCCGGTCACGTCGCGCAGGCTGAGAAGCTCGTTCTCGACCCAGGAGTAGTAGGTGTCGGCGTCGACGGTGACGACGCCAACGCGCCCCCGCCAGCCGGCCTCGACGGTCGTCGCGGTCTGCGCCTTCAGGTCGGGCGTCCGGTAGGCGGTGGAGGCCAGCGCCGGGTTAGCCGGATTGGGACGGCCGGGGCTGCTGTTGGGGGTGCCGTTCACCGTCGCGATCAGGTCGTCGTGGGTCGGCGGTTCGAACCCGCGGCTGACGGCGCCGAAGAACGTATGGTCCGTGTTCGGCTTGTAGGTCAGGCCCAGGCTCGGGCTGAAGCCGGTGTAGGAGCGCGAATAGCTGGTGTCGCCCGCCGGGATCGACCCGGCCGGCAGGGCCATGTTGGGGTTGCCCGGATTGTAGGCGATGGTCGGCCGGCGCGCGCCGGGGAAGGTGTCGTCGTTGTCGCGCTTGGCGTGTGCGACCGTCAGTCCCGGCGAGACCGTGAACCCGCCGCCGAGCGGCACGTTCATGCCGGCGTGCACCGACAGCGTGCTGGCGTCCAGTTCGCTCTGGCCCAGCAGCGGCCCCTGGGTGCCGGCCCGGTTGAGGAAATCGTGCCGGTCCGCCGATCCCACCACATAGCGGACCGTGGTCTCGAACAGCGGCAGGGGCTGGGTCTGGTCGGGGCTGTAGGCGTAGCGGCCGACCGCGGTGACGTCGCCACCCTCCGTCTTGCGGATCCCCGACGAGATGGGGAAACGGAAGGTGTCGTCGGTGTAGGTGTAACCCAGCGCAGCGTCGATGAGATGCGCGCCGAACGTCGCCGTGGTGCGGTTGCCGATGCGGTACTGCCGCGCCTCGCGCTGCGGCCGGTCGCGGACGACGTTGGGACCCGGATTGACGGCGACGCCGCCGACGACGCGCGGGCCGGTGTGAACCTGCCGGGGATCGGCCTCCAGTGCCTGCTTGGTCAACGGCCCGGCGACGTCGAAGGACAGGTCCGTGAAGCCGGCGAAGAAGCGCGTGCTGACGTTGTCCGTGAGCTGCGCGCCCACGTTGGCGTCGACGCCCGTGCGTTCCGAGCTGTTGTAGTCGCGGAACCCGTCGCGCTGGCTGCGCTGGAGCTGGATCAGCCCGTCCGCGGCTCCGAGGCGCCCGCCGGCCTGCCCCGTGACGTTGAACTGACCGAAGCTGCCGCCCTCGACGCCGACCTGCACGCCGGGTGCCGACGAGCCGGTGGGGGAGACGAAGTTGATGGCGCCGCCCAGCACCGCCGCGCCCAGGCGGTTGCTGGTGTAGCCGCGGTAGACCTCGGTGATCTCCGCCTGCCGCGGGTTCGCCAGCCCGACGATGTAGGAACCGTCGGCCCCGGTGATAGGCAGACCCGCCTGAAGGGCCAGGATGCCGCGCTCAACCGGGTTCTGCTGCAACCCAGAGCCGCGGATCTGGATGCGGGGCTGGTCGTTGCCGCCGAAGAAGTTCTGGACGACCACGCCCGGTACGGTTCCCAGCACGTCGGAGAGGGTGATGTTGGCCTTGCCGGCCTGATCCGCCTCCTCCACCAGCGCCGTGCCGCCGGGGATCGCCTCCAGCCGTTTGCGGGCCGCTGCCGGGGCGCCTTCGCTGTGCCCCTCGATGGTGATGGAATCCAGCACGACCGCGGATCCCGGCGCGGCGGATTGCGCGTACGCCCCCGACGCCGCCAGTGCGATCGCCGAGGCCGCAGACAGCCCGGTGAGAGCGATGGCGGCGCGGGTCGCCGCACCCAGTCGAAGCTCGCCCGCCCTTGCCGTGCGGCGCTGTCCCCTTGTGATCATGACGATGTGGTCCCCCGGGCGGCGTGCCGGCCGCCAATTACGAATGATATGCATTCGCAATCTAACGACCTTCCTGCTTCGCTCACTTGTCGGCGAACAAGTCGGAAGGAAAAAAACGAGCCGGTCAGAGCCGGTCGTCCTCACCTTTCACGAACTGGGCGAGCCGGTCGGGATCGTGCAGGGTGATGCGCCCGCGGTTCGCCTCGACGCCCAGGGGGGCCAGCTTCCTCAGTGTCCGGGACAGCGTCGGCGGGGTGATGGCCAGGCGGGCGGCGATGAGATGCTGCTCGATCGGCAGGACGAAGCTGTGTGTGCCCTTGCCGTCGCTCATCTGCAGCAGAATGGCGGCGACCCGCCGTTCGATCGACCAGCTCTTCAGGTGCTCAATCTGATCGACGAGGCGCTGCATCTGGCGGAAGGTCGCCGCGACGATGGAGAGGCCGAGGCCGGGGTTCGTGGAGACCAGGGCGCGCAGCGCCGCCGTCTCGAACCGGGCGACCCGCAGCGGCGAGGCGGCGTCGGCGCTGACCGGATAGCGCGCGCCTTCTGTGATCAGCGCCTCGGCGAAGGATTCGCCGGGACCGATGATCTTGATCACGGTCCGGGTGCCATCGCTGGTGTCGCGCGACAGGACGGCCCAGCCGTCCAGCACGACGAAGAAGGCGTCCGCCGGCTCGCCCTGGAAGAACAGGGTCTGACCCTCGTGGAGGCTCTCGCACCTCGGACGGCCGACGATCAGGCGGAAATCCCCGTCATCCCGGGAGGCGAAGACGCTCGCCGCGCGGATCCTGCACCAGTCCTCCCGGCTGGGCGTCACCGCTTGACGCCCCAGGGCCGCGCGGCCTCGCGCCAGCGGTCGAACTCCGACCGGATGGGATGGACGAGCGCGTATTCGACAAGGATCAGCCCGCCGACGGCGATCAGCACCCAGGCCAGGGCCTCCGCCACGTCGAGGTTGGCGCGCGCCATCGCCAGCGCGCCGCCGATGCCGCCGGTGTTGGCCAGCAGCTCGGCCATGACGGCGACCTTGAACGCCGACCCCAGTGCGATGGTCAGCGCCGGGAACAGGAAGGTGGCGATGTGGCGGAACCCGATGGTGGTCAGGCGCGCCAGTGGCCCGACGCCGAAAGCGCGCGCCATGTCGTCCAGACCGCGGTCGCGGGTGAGGGCACCCTCGGCG
>JAEYOB010000836.1 GCA_023412175.1 Pseudomonadota bacterium
CGTCGGTGAACGTCTTCTGGCGCGGCGTGAGTTCGGTCTTGGCCAGCAGGTCGGCCATGCCGAGCACGCCGTGCATCGGCGTGCGGATCTCGTGGCTCATATTGGCCAGGAACTCCGTCTTCGCCCGGCTCGCCGCCTCGGCCGCGGTCTTGGCCTCCAGGAGCGCCTGTTCGCTGGCCTTGCGTTCGGTGACGTCGGTGAAATAGACGACGATGCCCTCCGCCGAAGGCGAGCTGGTGCCTTCGTACCAGGCCTCGTGCGCCGGGTGGTAGATGATGTCGGTGACCCTCACCCGCTCATTCATGGCGCGGTGGAAGTTGGTCTCGACGGCTGTGCCGCACGATTCCGGGAACACCTCCCAGTAGACGGCGCCGGCCAGGTCGTGCCCGCTGGCGATGCGGTCGCGGGCGCGCTGGTTCATGTAGACGAAGCGCCAGTCGCGATCGAGCGCGAAGATGCAGTCGGACGTGCTCTCCAGCACCTCGTTCAGCCGTTCTGAGGCGCGGCGGGTGGCGCGTTCGGCGGTCTCGGCGCCGTGCCGGGCGGCCTCGACCTCGCGTTCGCGGACGGTGAGGCGACGGGCCATGCCGTTGAAGGTGTCGGCCAGCGCCGCGATCTCCACTGGCGCCCCCCGCGTCTCCACCGCTTCCACCTCTTTGCCGGCGCCGATCCGCTCGGCGGCGTCGCACAGCCGCTGCATCCAGTGCAGCACCAGCCGCCGCACCAGCAGCCACACCGCCAGGAAGCCGATGAAGGCGGCCAGGGCCGAAACCGCCAGCCCGCGGAACAGCTCGCTGCGGGCCTCCGCCCAGATGGGGTCCAGCAGCAGGCCGACGGAAAAGATCTTGTCGGTGCCGGGGATGCGCTGGAAGCTCCAGATGCGCTCCGGCCCGTCGGCGCTGGCCGCCTCGAACACGCCCTTCTCTTCGGTCAGCATGCGCTGGATGTGCGGGAAGGCGCCGATATTCTTGCCGAGCCAGCGTTCGGTGTCGGGCTGGCGGGCGATGATCGTGCCTTCGCGGTCGAGCACGGCGATGCGCGCCCCGTCCTCGCGGGTGACGGCGATCAGGTTGTCGTACCAGTCAAGGTCGATGTTGACGCCGACGACGGCACGCACCGTGCCATGCACGACGATGGGCAGCGCCGCCACCATGACCCGCTTGCCCGTGAGCTTGCTGACGAGAAAGCCGCTCAGTTCGAATTCGCCGCTGGCGAGCGCATTGCGGAAATAGGCGCGGTCGTTGATATCCAGGCCGTAGGCGTTGCCCGTGTTGTCGCAGATCACCCGGCCGTCGGGGCCGGCGACCCACAGGCCGGCGCTCCAGTCCAGACGGTCGTTGATCGGTTGGAGGATGTTCACGCAGGCCTGCCGGGCGGCGGCGCGGATCTCCGGCACGAAGGCCAGGACGGTGAGCAGCGTGCGCGCGTCGTTGAAGGCGTCCTGCTGGCGGCGCACGCCTTCGTCGGTCAGGTGGACGGCCAGATTCCTGGCAATGTCGCGGCGAAGCGACACGTCCTCCTGCAGATGGTACACCGACGCCACGAGCGGCACCGCCAGCGCCCCCAGCACCACGGCCAGCATGCGCCCGCGAAGGCTGTCGAAGCGCGCGGCGCGCAGGAGCGAGGCGAGACGAAAGGGCATGGCGGAGCGCAGAATGGATCCCGGAGTTGGAAACTCTACCCCGTCCTGCGCTCATGCGCTTGGCTTATATCAAAGCGGATAAAATTTGATCCAAGCGATACCTTGTAGCAACAGCGGTCAGAGATACGTCTTCAAGTTGCTGCGGATGCGCTCCAGCACCGGCACGACCTCCGCCGGGACCTCGAAGGTCTGCCCGGTGATGGTTTCGTAGGCGTGGATGTAGATGGCGGCGGTGTCCAGCACCAGCTCGTCCGGGATGGCGGGGATGGCGTCCTTGTAGGGATCGCAGCGCTGGCTGACCCAGGTGCGTACGAAGTCCTTGTCGAAGCTCTCCGGCCGCTGGCCGGCCTTCAGGCGCTCGGCGTAGCTGCTGGCCATCCAGTAACGGCTGCTGTCCGGGGTGTGGATCTCGTCCGCCAGCACCACGTTGCCGTCCTCGTCCACGCCGAACTCGTACTTGGTGTCGACCAGGATGAGGCCGTGCTGCGCGGCGATCTCGCGCCCGCGGGCGAACAGCTTCAGGGCGACGTCGGAGACCTTCTCCCACTGCGCCGCCGGCAGCAGGCCGCGCTCGACGATCTCCCTGGCCGACAGCGGCGCGTCGTGGCTGCCCAGTTCGGCCTTGGTGGTGGGGGTGATGATGGTCTCGGGCAGCTTCTGGTGCTCATGCATGCCGTCGGGCAGGCGGATGCCGTACATCTCGCGCTGGCCGGCCTTGTACATCGACCAGATCGAGGTGGAGGTGGTGCCGGTCAGATAGTCACGCACGACGATCTCGACGGGCAGGATCTTCAGGCGCTTTGCGACCACCACGTTGGGGTCCGGGTACTCGATGACGTGGTTGGCGACGATGTCCTTCGTCCGCTCGAACCAGAAGCGCGCGGTCTGCGTCAGCACCTGGCCCTTGAAGGGGATGCAGGTGAGGATGATGTCGAAGGCGCTCAGCCGGTCGGTGGCGACGATGATCCGTCGGCCGTCCGGCAGGTCGTAGTTGTCGCGCACCTTGCCGGCATAATGGTTCGGCAGTTCGGGGATGGTGCCGTCCGTCAGCACATTGTGCAGGTGCGGGGCCAGCGAGCGCGCGTCGATCATGGGAAACCACGCCGGAAAAGGGATTGGACGGGCCGGCATGTAGCACAGGACAGGCCGCCAGAACAGGCCCGACGACACCGGCTGCCGTTCAGCCGCCGGTCAGCGCCGCGTCGTCCAAATGTTTCGGAACCGTCAGCATGGCCGTGAGCGTCTTGCGCAACTCCACCGCCACGACCGGCTTGTGCAGCATCCGGAGGCCACTGGCGCGGGCCTCGACCAGCCGTTCCGGTGCGGTGTCGCCGGTGATGACGGCGGACGGCGGGCGGACGCCGAACCGGGTCTCGATCCTGTGGATCGCCTGGATCCCGGTCTCGCCGTCGCGCAGCCGGTAGTCGGCGAGGATGGCGTCCGGCGGCCGGTGGTGTTCCTCCATCCGCCGCACCGCCTCGTCGACGGAACCGGCGGCGACCACCGTATGGCCCCAGGATTCCAGCATCGTGGTCAGCCCGAGGCGGATCAGCGCCTCGTCGTCGATGACCAGCACCAGCCCGTGCGGCTCGGCGCCGGGAGGGCGGGCGTCGCCTGGCGCGGGCCGCACCGGGTTGTGCGCCAGAGGCAGCTCGACGCTGAACACCGAGCCGTGCCCCGGACGCGAGCGGACCTCGATGCGGTGGCCCAGCAGCCTGCCCAGGCGCCGGACCACCGCGAGGCCCAGCCCCAGCCCCTTGCTGCGGTCGCGCTCCGGGTTGCCGAGCTGGTAGAACTCCTCGAAGATGTCTTCGGTGCGCTCGCCGGCGATGCCGATCCCGGTGTCCACCACGGTGATCCGCACCCGGTCACCGTTGCGGCGGCAGCCGACCAGAACGCCGCCGTGGCGGGTGTAGCGCAGCGCGTTCTCGATCAGGTTGCGCAGGATGCGCTCCAGCAGCGTCGGGTCGCTGCGCACGGCGACGCCGGAGCGCACGACACGGAAGCGCAGGCCGAGGGCGGCGGCGCGCGGCTCGTACTCGGCGGCGAGGCGGTCGAGCAGCGTGGCAAGCGGCATCTCGACGGGCTGCGGCACGATCATCCCGGCGTCGAGGCGGGAAATGTCGAGCAGGCTGTCGAGCAGCAGGCGCAGCGCGTCCAGCGAGCGGTCCATGGAGTCCAGGGCGGTTGCCGCCGCCCGCTCGTGGCCCAGCCGTTCCTTCAGCACGTTCATGAACAGCAGCAGCGACTGCACCGGCTGGCGCAGGTCGTGGCTGGCGGCGGCGAGGAAGCGCGTCTTTGCATGGTTGGCGCGCTCGGCGTTCTCCTTGGCGGCGTTGAGCGCCTGTTCCATCGCCCGGCGGCGCTCGATGTCGCGGCCGACTGCCTGCACCTCGCTGAGCCGACCGGCGCCGTCGAACACCGCGTAGCCTTCCCAGGCGAACCAGCGCGGCCCGCCCACGGTCAGGATGCGGACTTCCATCTCGGTGCGCGGGTGCGGCGGCGTCAGGATGCGGGTGAGGGCGTCCTGCGCCGCGGGGATGCTGTCGGGATGGACGAAGGGCGCCCACGGGCTGCCGAGCAGAGTCTCGGGCGTCTTGCCCAGCAGGCGTGTGGTGGTGTCGTTGGCGAAGGCTAGCGTGCCCTCGGGCGTCAGGCGCAGCACCATATCGGACTGCGATTCCACCAGCCCGCGGTAGCGCGCCTCGCTGGCGCGCAACGCCTCTTCGGCGGCCAGCCGGGCGGCGCGCAGGCGCTCGCGCTCCTCCAGCCCGGCGGCCATCTCGTTGAAGGTGTGGCCGAGGCGCCGGGTTTCCGGCGTGCCGGTGCCCATGTCCACGCGCGTCGTCAGGTCGCCGTCGCGCCAGCGCGCCGCCGCCTCGCCCAAGGCATCCAGCGGGCGCACGATGAGGCGGCG
>JAEYOB010000035.1 GCA_023412175.1 Pseudomonadota bacterium
AACATCGGCCTGAACCTGATCGCCGGCACCAGCCGCCACTCGGTCGCCGTGGACCTGAACCCCGGTGCAGCCGGCCTGCTGGGCACCACCACCGTGGACGCCGGCAAGGTTTCGCTGCTGCCGCCGACGCTGACGGCCACCTTCCACCCGCTGCCGAATTCGCGCATCAACCCGTACGTCGGCGCCGGCATCAACTGGACGCTGTTCTACAATGAGAAGAACGGCCCGGGCCTGGCCAACACCAAGTACAAGAACGCCTTCGGCTGGGCCCTGCAGGCCGGTGCCGACATCTACCTGACCGACAACCTGCTGCTCAACTTCGACGTCAAGAAGGTCTGGCTCGACACCAAGATGAGCACCTACCTCGGCCCGACCCGCGTGAGCACGAGCGTTGACATCAACCCGTGGCTGGTCGGCGTCGGCATCGGCTACAAGTTCTGATCGGTCGCCTTCCGGCCGGCAGGTCGGAGGACGGGAGAATCGGGTCGGGTACCACTTCAGGGTACCCGGCCTTTCTTTATTGGGGCTTCCCTCCCCCCTCCTTGTGGTGTGAGCTTTCTCCGACAGCCTCGGCCTCACAGAGGAAGGACACCCCATGCACGTTGCCGCCGTGTTGAAGAGGAAGGGACCCGACATCGTTTCCGTCCGCCCGGACGATGCCATCGCCGCCGTCGCCCGCACGCTCGCCGCAAAGCGCATCGGCGCCGCCCTGGTGGTGGAGGGCGGGCTTCCGGTCGGAATCCTGTCGGAGCGCGACATCGTGCGCGGTGTGGCCGGGCACGGCAGCGCCGTCCTGCAGCAGCCCGCGTCCACGCTGATGACCCGCAAACTGGTGACGTGCCAGCCCACCGACACGGTGGCGCAGGTGATGGCGGTCATGACCGAGCACCGCATACGCCACCTTCCGGTCATGGAGGGAGAGCAACTGGTCGGGCTGATCAGCATCGGCGATGTGGTCAAAGCCCGCCTGGACGACGCTGAACTGGAAGTCGAGTCCCTGCGCGGCTACGTGGCCGGGATCGGCTGACCGGCCGGACGGCAAAAGGGCGCCCCACCCTGCGGCGGGACGCCCTTTCCCATGATGACGCGGTCAAACGCTTACGCGTTGGTCGATTGCGGGAAGGCCATCGCCGCCTGGGTGCGGTTGCGGACGCCGAGGGACTTGAAGATCGCCGTCATGTGGATCTTCACGGTGCCTTCGGACAGGCCCAACTCATGGGCGATCTGCTTGTTCGACTTGCCCTCGCGCAGGCGGTCCAGCACCTCGCGCTGGCGCTGCGTCAGCAACTGCTCCAGCGCCGGGTCGGCCGGCGGCATGGCGTTGCGCGCCTCGCCGGATTCGGCGGCGGATGTCCCCTCGCGCAGCACGGTCGGCGGCACGTAGACGCCGCCGGAGAAGATCAGGTCCAGCGCGCTCAGCATGATCTTCACGCTGGAGGATTTCGGAATGTAGCCGGCGGAGCCGTGCTCCAGCGCGTCACGAACGTCGTGGTGCGCCTCCGAGGCCGACACCACCACCACCTTCGCCTCGGGCTGCTTCTCGCGCAACGCCTGGATTCCGGAGAACCCCGGCCAACCGGGCATCCGCAGATCGGTCAGAATAAGGTCGAACTTCTCGTCGCCGCCGCAAAGGTCCAACATCTCATCGAAGTTGCTGGCCTCGACAAAAACGCTTCCGTCCTTGAGCTGTTCGAGGAGCCGGCGCAGTCCCTCGCGGAAAAGCACGTGGTCGTCGCCGATCAGGATCCTCATGACAGTACCCCCATACGCAATCCCAAAACTTGGTTCCAGCATGCTGCAAATGCGTTGTGCATTCGATGCGCATATGCGCCAAAACCAGAAGATATAGAAGGAGTTTATCTTGTGTATTGACTAATGAGATGTACCACGCCCCATACCTCCGGACAACCCGGATTCGCCCTTTGTCACACAACTAGATTATCGAGCTAGGACCTCGGTGAGGGGCAAGGCCTAAGGCCTAGATGCACGGTGACGGCGGCGCGTCATGTTTCACCCTGCGCTCAGCGAGGCAGCAGACATAGCCCCTCTGCAGCCCATCGGCAACCGGTATGGTTTTCAACGATACCCAACGCTGGCGGCCATCCAAGACCAACCGGAACTCCTCGGCGAAGGCATGACAGTCGGGACGCACCACACCCCAGCGCTCCCGCAGACGGGCCCGATCATGGGGATGCAGACCACGAAGTCCCAGGGCACCTCCGCAGGTCTGCGGGGTGGCGCCGAACAGTGCCTCACAGACCGCGTTGCTGAACACGAGGCCATCGGCCGTGTCGAACTGGCACACCCCCGCAGGCACCGCCTTGGCCAGCGCACGGAAACGCCGCTGCTCGCGCTGCAACGCCAGTTCCAGGCGCCGCGCACGCAGCACCGCCGTGAGGGCGACCGCCGCGACGCCGAACAGCGCCATCCAACTCACCCACAGCAGAAGGGGGCCGAGGGGCACGGCGCCGCGCAGCGCCGCTAGAGACAACGCAACGGCCAGCACCGTACCGGCCACTCCCAGCAATGCACCGGCACGATGCGATATGGGCCTCCACGCGATGCCGGCGCTCAGCACCCGGGTCGCAATCGCTCTCAGCATGGTTCGCATATCCGCCCCTTCCCGTGCCAAGACAGCCGTCGTCTCGCCGAGCCGGCACCCTCCTGAGGCACTATGCCGAGGGAACAACTCCCGCATAACGGGCATTCGCCGCATCATAGGAAGCTCTGTGCAACCCGCATATTGGACCTTGTCCATATGCGGTCCGCGCGGCCGGCGGCCATGCAAAAGGAAAGGGGGGGGGGGTGGGGGGCCCCCCCCGCGGGAAACCGGG
>JAEYOB010000036.1 GCA_023412175.1 Pseudomonadota bacterium
GCATCGGCACCGGCCTTCTCCAGCGCCACCGCTTCGTCCACTGTGGTCGCGGTGCCGACGAACAGCATACCGCGTGCCTTGATCGCCCGAACCACATCGTCCGGCGGGATGCCGAAGGTGAAGCTGAACACCGCGGCGCTGCTGTCCAATCCGGCCGCCACCTGCCCGGCGAACAGGTCGGCGGGGAGGGCGGGGGCGGCGGGCGGCGGAAGGCCCAGCTCGGCATGGTAGGGCGCCACCCGGTCCAGCGCCGCCGTGGCGTCGGTCACGGCTGGAGCGGGCGTCGGGGCGAACAGGTTGATGCCCCATGGCCGGCCGGTCCTCGCCCGGACGGCCTGCGCCGCCTCGGCGATCTGCGCGCCGGTCAGGTAGGCCGCCCCCATGGAGCCGAGCCCGCCCGCCTCGCTGACCGCCGCGGCCAACGCCGGCGTGTCGCCGCCGCCGGCCATGGGCGCCTGGATGATCGGCCGGGTCAGGCCCAGGCGCGGCATCAGGACGGTCTGGAACGGCATGCTTCACTCCTTCGCATTGGTCGTGGGCGGAAGAGTAGGCCGGTGGTCCGAGCGCGAAAAACGAATTTCTGTGATGGATCCTATCGCTTTCAGCGATCACTCCGCCGCATCGGCTTGCTGCGCCGGCGGGCGGGCGTGGTGCAGGAAGGCATCGAGCGCGCTGGACCGGAAGGCGTCGCGGTGGTGGATGAACACCGTTTCCACCTGAGCGTCGGACGGCGGCAGGTCGTGCACGGCGACCAGTCCGTCGCGCACCGCCCGCGCCGCCACCGCACGCGGCAGCATGGTGATGCCGATGCCGGCACCGACGCAGGCGATGATGCTGTCCAGCGTGCCGAATTCCAGCATCCGCAGCGAAACGATGCCGCGCCTGGCAAGGATCGCCTCCAGGCGGTGGCGGTAGGAGCAGCCAGCGCGGAACACGACGATCTTCAGGTCGCCGCGGCGCGCCAGCTCGTCCAGCGACCGCACCGGGCGTGCGGTGACCACCACCATCTCCTCGCGGAAGACTGTTTCCTCCTCAAGGTCGGGGTGGTCCACCGGGCCGCAGACGAAGGCGCCTTCCAGGCGGTGCTCCAGCACCCCCTGGATCAGCTCGGCGGTGGTGCCGGTGCGCAGCACGAGGTCCACCTCGGGGTAGGCCGCGGCGTAGCCCGCCAGCACTGGAGGCAGCCGCAGCGCCGTCGTCGTCTCCAGCGAACCCAGCGTCAGCGAGCCGCGTGGAGTGCCGTTGTCCCTCGCCGCGCGGCGGGCGTCGTCCAGCAACCGCGCCACCTGCACCGCGTAGGGCAGCAGCCGGTGTCCGGCGTCGGTCAGCGCCACGCCGCGGCTGTGGCGGTGAAAGAGCGTCACGCCCAATCCCTCCTCCAGCGTGCGGATGCGCGCGGTGACGTTGGACTGCACCGTGTTCAACTCTACCGCCGCGCGGTTCATGCCGCCCAACCGGGCCACTGCCTCGAACACCCTGAGATCGCTCGCGTCCATGACCGCCTCCCGGCTCCGGCCGTTGCGGTGTGAGCCTACTACACCGGCGGATCCTCGCCCAGCCAACGCATGGCAAGTTGGCGCAAGCGGTCCGTCTGCTGGCGCTGGCGGCGGCTGGACACGGCATAGCCGCCCCAGACCAGCGCGGCGATGGCGACCCAGAACGCCGCCAGATAGCGCCAGTCGCCGCCGGCGATCAGCAGCACCAGTTCGACCAGGGTGACGATTCCCAGCACCACCCAACAGACGATGCGTGTGCGGTGGAAGGCGGCCTCGTCGCTCGCCTCGAACTCCTGCGCCAGAGCCTGGATCTCCAGGCCTGCCTGCCGGCGGGCGTCGGTCGTCGCGTCCATGAATGTTCTCCCTTCGGTGTCCTCCCCGGAAAACGCCTGGAGAGCGCTCCCGGTCCGGTGCATGATCGCCGGAAACAGTGGATCCTGGGAGGGAACATGGAATACCGCAAGCTCGGCCGCAGCGGGGTCAAGGTGTCGCCGCTGTGCCTCGGCACCATGATGTTCGGCGGCCCGACCGACGAGACAACGGCGGCGCGCATCATCGCGCACGCCGCAGAGGCTGGCATCAACTTCATCGACACAGCCGATGTCTACAACGAGGGCCGTTCGGAAGAGGTGGTCGGTCGCGCCATCAAGGCGGACCGCGAGCGCTGGGTGCTGGCGACCAAGGTCGGCAACCCCATGGGGAAGGGGCCCAACCGGCGTGGCCTGTCGCGGCGCTGGCTGACGCTTGCCTGCGACGCCAGCCTAAACCGGCTGGGGACGGATTGGATCGACCTCTACTACCTGCACCGCGAGGATCCCGACACGCCGCTGGAGGAGACCGTGGCGGCGCTGGGCGACCTGATCCGCGCTGGCAAGATCCGCAGCTTCGGCGTGTCCAACGTACGCTCCTGGCGCATTGCCGAGATATGCCGGCTGTGCGACGTGCTGGGCATCGACCGGCCGGTGGCCTGCCAGCCCTACTACAACGCCATGAACCGTATGCCGGAGGTCGAGGTGCTGCCGGCCTGCGGGCATTTCGGCCTGGGCGTGGTGCCCTACAGCCCGCTGGCGCGCGGCGTGCTGACCGGCAAGTACCTCCCCGGTGACCAGCCGCCGCCCGACACCCGCGCCGGCCGGAAGGACACGCGCATGATGAACACCGAATGGCGGCGCGAGAGCCTGGAGATCGCACAGACCCTCAAGCGCCACGCCGAGGCGCGCGGCATCACGTCGGGACAGTTCGCCGTCGCCTGGGTGCTGAGCAACCGCCTGGTCACCGCCCCCATCGCCGGGCCGCGCACCGAGGAACAGTGGCGCGACTATCTCGGGGCGCTGGACTACGCCTTCACCGCCGAGGACGAGGCATTGGTGGACAGCCTCGTGGCCACCGGCCACCCATCGACGCCGGGCTACAACGATCCGGCCTACGCGATCGAGGGGCGGCCGGCGCGGACGGATGAGAAAGCACGATGACCGAGGGGATCGAACAGGCCATCGCCGACTGGGTGTTGGGCAAGGGCCGGAACACCGGCTCGGCCAACGCGCTGGCGCGGGTTTATCTGGCGCTCAGCCGGGCCGACGGGGTGGCGCCGCCTTTCGCGCAGATGGTCCGCGGATTCGATGCGACACGCCGGGGATGGTTCCTCGGCGCCATGGAGGACTATGCCCATGGGCGATGGACCGGGGAGCACGCCCACGCCATCGCCGCGGCCTACCCGGCGGTCGTCGAGGCACTGGACGCCGCGGACGATGCCTTCCGCATCGCCCTCATGCGCATCGAGCAGCGGGCCGATGGGGGCGGATGAACAGTGGGCGGCCCGAAATATTCATCTGGTGTGTTGCACTATTCTGAGTGAACCGTCACTCGAATGCCCAGGAAATAGGGTTCCTTCACAGGTGGTTCATCCGCACATGCGCTTGCCAATCGGGCGGGCGCGCGGAGAAAAACATTGGAGGAATTCATGAAGACGTTCTTTGGTGCGGTCGCCGTCGTCGGCATCATGGCCGCGTCCGGCCTCGCCATGGCGCAGGGTTCGAGCGGCAGCTCGGGCACGACCGGCACGGCGGCCGGCGGCGCGACGTCCATGCAGTCGGCCAGCGGCACGGTCAGCAAGCTCGACCGCAGTTCCAACACCGTGACCATGCACGACGGCACCCGCTACAAGCTGTCCTCCAGCACCGACGTCAGCAAGGTGAAGGAAGGCGATCAGGTGCGCATCCAGTACCAGATGCAGGGCAGCGACCGCGTGGCGACCGCCGTCATGCCGTCCACCGGTTCCGCCGGCAGCAGCGGAACGGGTGCGGCCACCGGCTCCGGCAGCACGTCGGGCGGCATGACGCCGGGCAGCGGCGGCGCGCAGCCGAAGAAGTAACGGCAGAGGCGTGATGCGGGCGGCGCGCCATCCCGCGCCGCCTGCTTCCGCGTGGCACGCGCGCCGCCGAGCGTGCAGACCTGTGCCCACCGGACCTGGATGGCATCGTTTCGCTTCCGCGCCGATCGGCCGAACGTCAGAGGGCTCGGTCCTTTGTTTCGGTATTGTCGGGGGGCGGGAGTGTGTCAACATGTCGCATGCAGGGGCAATGAGAGGCATCCTTATGGAAAGCCGTCAGAACCAGCCGCAGCGACACATCGTCCTGACCTCGCATCCCGGCGGCGCCAAGCCGCGCTACACGCCGGTGCATTGGGGGGCGCCCAC
>JAEYOB010000047.1 GCA_023412175.1 Pseudomonadota bacterium
CTCCAGCACCATGTCCAGGCCCTTGTGCCAGGTCAGGCGGCTGATGATGCCGGCGATGGGGCGGTCGGGCCGGCGCTCCAGGCCGAAGGCGATCTGGAGCTCGGTCTTGCACACCGTCTTGCCCGACGGGTTGTCGGCGCTGTAGCGCACGGGGATGTGCGGGTCGGATTCCGGGTCCCAGATGCCGTAATCGACGCCGTTGACGATGCCGGCGAGATCCTCGGTGCGGTAGGAGAGCAGGCCCTGCAGGCCCATGCCCTGGTCGTCGGTCTGGATCTCGTGCGCGTAGGTGTGGCTGACCGTGGTCAGGCGGTCGGCGTACCAGCAGCCGGCCTTCAGGTAGCCGATGTTGCCGTAGTACTCGACCCCGTCCATGGTGAAGGACGAGGCCGGCAGCCTGATCTCGCCCAGCAGGTGCGGGCTGAACTGGCCCTGGTAGGCGATGTTGTGGATGGTCAGCACCGTGCCCGGCCGGAACGGCCCGGAGAAGCGGTCGGGGCGCAGGCGCAGGTAGGCCGGCACCAGCCCGGTCTGCCAGTCGTGGCAATGCAGCACGTCCGGCCGCCACCAGGGATCGTAGGACTGGTGCGCGGCGAAGCCGGCCGCCACCCAGGACAGCGCCGCGAAGCGCTGCGCGTTGTCCGGCCAGTCCAGGCCGTCCGGCCCCAGGTACGGGTTGCCCGGCCGGGCGAACAGCGCCGGCGCGTCCAGCGCATAGGCCAGCGTGCCGTCGGGCATGTGCCCCAGCACGAGGCGGGCGCGCTCGGTGCCCGGCAGGTCGGTGATCAGGTCGCCGACCTCGTGCGTGTTGGACAGGCCCTCCAGCACCGCCGGATAGCCGGGCAGCAGCAGCCGGACGTCCACGCCGATCCGGGTCAGGGCGGCGGGCAGGGCGGCGCTGACGTCGGCGAGCCCGCCGGTCTTGACCAGCGGGAAGCATTCCGGCGTGACGAAGAGGACTCGCATCGGCTCAGTCTTCCAGGCGGGCGATCATCTCGCGGGTAATGAGGCAGACGCCGCCCTCGGATCTCAGGAAGCGCCGGGCGTCCAGCTCCGGGTCCTCGCCGACGACGAGTCCCTCGGGGATCTCGACGCCATGGTCTATGACGACTTTCGTCAGCCGGCAATGCCGGCCGATGTCGCACTCCGGCAGCACGACGCACTGGTTCAGCTCGGAATAGGAGTTCACCCGCACCGAGGAGAACAGCAGCGACTGCCGCACCACCGAGCCGGAGATGACGCAGCCGCCCGACACCACGCTGTCCACCGCCATGCCGCGGCGGTCCTGATCGTCGAAGACGAACTTCGCCGGCGGAAGCTGCTCCTGGTAGGTGAAGATCGGCCAGCTGCGGTCGTACATGTTCAGCGCCGGGGTGACGCGGGTGAGGTCGATGTTGGCCTCCCAGTACGCGTCGATGGTGCCGACGTCGCGCCAGTACGGCTCGTCGCCCGGCGTCTCGACGATGCAGGAGTCGGCGAAGTCGTGCGCCATCACCCGCGCCCGCGGCACCAGATAGGGGATGATGTCCTTGCCGAAGTCGCGGCTCGATCCGGGGGTGTTGAAGTCGCGCTCCAACTGCTCGTACAGGAACTCGGCGTTGAAGACGTAGACGCCCATGCTGGCCAGCGCGCGGTCCGGGCGGCCGGGAATGGCGGGCGGGTCGGCCGGCTTCTCGACGAAGCCGATGACGCGCTGCGTCTCGTCGACGTGCATGACGCCGAAGCCGGTGGCCTCCATGCGCGGCACGTCGATGCAGGCGACCGTCAGATCGGCCTTCCTGGCGATGTGGTCGAGCAGCAGCGCGCCGTAGTCCATCTTGTAGATGTGGTCGCCGGCCAGGATCAGGATGTGCTCCGGCCCGTGCGCGCGGATGATGTCGAGGTTCTGGTACACCGCGTCGGCGGTGCCCTGGTACCAGCTCGTCTCGTCGATGCGCTGCTGGGCCGGGAGGAGGTCGACGAACTCGTTCATCTCGCCGCGCAGGAAGCCCCAGCCGCGCTGCAGGTGGCGCAGCAGGCTGTGCGACTTGTATTGCGTCATCACGCCGATGCGGCGGAAGCCGGAGTTGATGCAGTTCGACAGCGCGAAGTCGATGATGCGGAACTTGCCGCCGAAATAGACCGCCGGCTTGGCGCGCCGGTCGGTGAGCTGCTTCAGGCGGCTGCCGCGTCCGCCGGCCAGCACCAGCGCCAGGGCGCGCCGCGGTGCCAGACGCAGATCCCGCTTTTCGAGCATAGGATGGATCCCTTTTTGTTTGTTGGGCTTCTTTTTGGCGGCCCCGTGCGGGCGGCACCAGTCAGCGGAAGGTGAGAGCGTCCGCCGACCGGCCTAAGCGTGACCGTGCCACAAATCCGGCCGACCGGCCATAGGCGCCTGGGGCGGCTGCGGGCAGATTTTTGCACAAAAAATCAGCAGACATGGGTTTCGCCGGTCGGCATAGCCCCCCTTGGCCGCTTCGTCTACTCCCTTCGATGCGGAAATTCGAGGCGCAGCAAGGTTTCCGGGTCGGTTTCGCGTTGCTGAAAATTTGTGCATCCATTGGCCGGAAGGCCGGATTCGCCTGGACTGCGGTGTGCTGAAGGATCGGGCAGGACTCAGTGAATCCGCCGTGTTCGCGGTTGGCACGGAACTTGTAATTGGAAAGGCCGAGCTTAGCCCCGCCCGACGAAATGGGAGCGACGGGCCGGAGCGAACTGGAGAGAGAGAGGAGCCTCGATGAGCCGTCTGACACTTCTCGCTGCACCGATCACGGCGGTGACTCTGGGCTTGGCCGGCCTGCCTGGCGCGGCCTTCGCCCAGGAGGCGGCCGCCGAAGCCGCCGCGCCGACGCTGAGTTCCGGTGACACCGCCTGGATGCTGGTCGCGACCGCGCTGGTGCTGTTCATGACCATTCCGGGCCTGGCCCTGTTCTACGGCGGCATGGTCCGCAAGAAGAACGTGCTGGCCACCGTGATGCAGAGCTTCGCGATCTGCTGCCTGATGAGCATCCTGTGGTTCATCGCCGGTTACAGCATCGCCTTCACCGAGGGCACGCCCTTCTTCGGCGGCCTGAGCAAGGCCCTCCTGGTCGGCGTCGGCAAGGACAGCCTGCAGGGCACCATCCCCGAGACGGTGTTCATCACCTTCCAGATGACCTTCGCGATCATCACCCCGGCCCTGATCACCGGCGCCTTCGCCGACCGCATGAAGTTCTCGTCCATGCTGGTCTTCATGGGCATCTGGTCGCTGGTCGTCTACGCGCCGATCACCCACTGGGTGTGGGGTCCGGGCGGCTACCTGCTGGGCGACGGCGTGCTCGACTACGCCGGCGGCACGGTGGTGCACATCAACGCGGGCGTCGCCGGCCTCGTCGCCGCCGTCATGCTGGGCAAGCGCAAGGGCTACCCGACCGAGAACTTCGCCCCGCACAACCTAGTGCTCAGCCTGATCGGCGCCTCGATGCTGTGGGTCGGCTGGTTCGGCTTCAACGCGGGTTCGGCGCTGGCCGCCGACGGCCGTGCGGGCATGGCCATGTTGGCCACGCAGATCGCCACCGCCACCGCCGCCATGTCCTGGCTGCTGGTCGAGTGGCTGGCCAAGGGCAAGCCGTCGGTCCTCGGCATCATCTCCGGTGCGGTCGCCGGCCTGGTCGCCATCACGCCCGCCTCCGGCTTCGTCGCCCCGACCGGCGCGCTGGTCATCGGCCTGGTCTCCGGCGTGGTCTGCTACTGGGGCGCCACCAGCCTGAAGCGGATGCTCGGCTATGACGACTCGCTGGACGCGTTCGGCGTGCACGGCGTGGGCGGCATCGTCGGCGCGATCCTGACCGGCGTGTTCGCCCAGGAAGCCATCGGCGGCACCGCCGGCCTGCTGGAAGGCAACCCCGGCCAGGTGTGGACCCAGGTCTACGGCATCATCGCCACCATCGTGTACTCGGCCATCGGCACGGCCGTCATCCTGAAGGTGGTCGATGTGGTGATGGGCCTGCGTGTGGACGAAGACGTGGAGCGCGACGGCCTCGACCTCGCCCTGCACGGCGAGACCGTCCACTAAGGTCCGGTGCGTTTCCTCCCATCCTGACTACCCGCCGCCGGGCCCCACCCGGCGGCGGGTTTTTGTTGGCGGTCAACGCCGCAGATACATCTTTCCGATGCCGTTCAGCGCGGCGAAGAGCTGGTCAAACTGCGTCTTGAACGTCTCCCACGGCAGCGTGCCGCCGGCCGCCCCGGCCACGGCGCGGTGCAGGTCGCCCAGGCTGGTCCGCCCGTCGATGCGCGCCAGCATCGGCCCGGCCAGCCGGGGCAGCGGCAGCGGTACCGTGGTGCCCGCCAGATCCGCCTCCAGCACGCCGCCGGGCGGCATCCCCCTGGCCATCGCCGGCCCGTCGAGGTCGCGCAGCACCGGCACTGCCTCCGGGCCGTCCGGCCGCGCCACCGCGCCGTCCAGCGTGTCGGGCCGCACCAGATAGGCGATGTGCTTGGTCATGCTGCCG
>JAEYOB010000068.1 GCA_023412175.1 Pseudomonadota bacterium
GAGGTGGAGCGCGGCAGCTTCGTCGCCATCGTCGGGCCATCCGGCGTCGGTAAATCGACGCTGCTGCGCGTCGTGGCCGGACTGCACAGGCAAAGCACCGGCACCGTCGTGCTGAACGCCTCCGAGCGGCCGCAGCACCGGCCCTTCGGGCTGGTCTTCCAGGACCCGCGCCTGCTGCCTTGGCGGCGGGTGGACCGCAACGTGCAGTTCGGCCTGGAAGGGTTGCCGTTGAGCCGCGCCGAACGGACGGAGCGCGCTCGCGCCGCGCTCAAGCTGGTGCGGCTGGAGGAGTACGCGAACCGCTGGCCCTACGAGCTGTCGGGGGGCCAGCGCCAGCGCGTCGGCATCGCCCGCGCCCTGGCGGTGGATCCGGACATCCTGCTGATGGACGAACCGTTCGGCGCGCTCGACGCCATCACGCGGCGCGGCCTGCAGGATGAGTTGAAGCGCATCCACCGCGAGACCGGGAAGACGACCCTGTTCGTCACGCACGACATCGAGGAGGCGGTGTTCCTCGCCGACCGCGTGCTGCTGCTGGCCGGCACCCCGGCGCGGGTGGCGCAGGATCTGGACACCCGCAACGGGACCAGCGCCGAGCATGTGGAACGCATCCGCGCCGGGCTAGCGGGGGATTACGAAATTTAGGTTTGCCTCCCACCCCCATTCCTCCGCCGCCGGACGGCGGAGGAAACGTGACCTTTCCCGTATTACGGCTGTTTCAGCGGTCCAGAAGGCATCCGTTCTGCGGGAGGACCGATGGGTACCGCAAGAGGATGGGCCGCGGCGGCGGCCCTGTGGATGACGCCGGCGGGCGCCGCGTTCGCGCAGGACGACGCAGCGCCCGCGGTGGTCGGCGAGCCGCACAACTGGCAGATCTGGCACGGGATCGCGGCCTCGCCGGTGATGGCGATGATGGAGCAGTTCCATCACCTTCTGGTGTGGATCATGGTCGCCATCGTGCTGCTGGTGATGGTGCTGCTGGGCATCGTCATCACGCGCTTCAACGCCAAGCGCAACCCGGTGCCGTCCCGCACATCGCACAACACGCTGATCGAGGTGATCTGGACCGTGGTGCCGGTGGTCGTCCTGGTGGTGATCGCGGTGCCGTCGTTCCGCCTGCTCTACTTCCTCGACCGCGCGGCGGACGCCGAACTGACGCTGAAAGTTACCGGGCGGCAGTGGTACTGGGATTACGAGTACCCGGACCAGGGCGGCTTCACCTTCTCCTCCATCATGATTCCCAACGAGGAGATCAAGCCCGGCCAGCGCCGGCTGCTGGAGGTGGACAACCGCGTCGTATTGCCGGTGGAGACGAACATCCGCGTGCTGATCACCGCCGGCGACGTGATCCATTCCTGGGCGATGCCGGCCTTCGGCCTGAAGGACGACGCGGTGCCCGGACGGGTCAACGAGACCTGGATCCGCATCAACGGGGAAGGCGTCTATTACGGCCAGTGCTCGGAAATCTGTGGCATCAACCACGCCTTCATGCCCATCGCCATCGAAGCCGTCTCGAAGGAGCGCTTCGCCCAGTGGGTCGAGCAGGCCCGCACCAAGTTCGCGGCACGCGATGCCACCCCCAGCGACGGGACGACCGGGAACCAGACGCAGGACGTCGCCAGCGCCGGGCGCTGAGCGCAAGCGAGCGAGGGACTCACATGGCCGAGGGACAGGACCGGACGGCGGCGGGCGCTCCCCACGAGGCGCATCACGGCGACCACCACGCGCCCAGCTTCGTGGAGCGCTGGCTCTTCTCCACGAACCACAAGGACATCGGGACGCTCTACCTGATCTTCTCCATTGTCGCGGGCATCGCCGGGCTGGTGTTCTCCGCCATCATCCGGGCGGAACTGCAGAGCCCCGGCATGGGGGTGGTCGCCGACGGCCAGTCGTGGAACGTCGTGGTCACCGCGCACGGCCTGATCATGGTGTTCTTCGTGGTCATGCCGGCCATGATCGGCGGCTTCGGCAACTGGTTCGTGCCGATCATGATCGGCGCGCCGGACATGGCGTTCCCGCGCCTCAACAACATCAGCTTTTGGCTGCTGGTCCCGGCCTTCCTGCTGCTGCTGGCGTCGCCCTTCGTCGGCCAGGGCGCCGGCACCGGCTGGACCGTGTATCCGCCGCTGTCATCGGTGGGCCATCCAGGGCCATCCGTGGACATGGGGATCTTCGCGCTGCACCTCGCCGGCGCCTCGTCGGTGCTGGGGGCGGTGAACTTCATCACGACGATCTTCAACATGCGCGCGCCGGGCATGACGCTGCACAAGATGCCACTGTTCGTCTGGGCGATGCTGGTGACCGCCTTCCTGCTGCTGCTCGCCGTGCCGGTGCTGGGCGGCGCCATCACCATGCTGCTCACCGACCGCAACTTCGGCACCACATTCTTCAAGCCGGAAGGCGGCGGCGACCCGATCCTGTACCAGCACCTGTTCTGGTTCTTCGGCCACCCCGAAGTCTACATCATGATCCTGCCGGGCTTCGGCATCGTCAGCCACGTGGTGTCCACCTTCTCGAAGAAGCCGGTGTTCGGCTATCTGGGCATGGCCTACGCGATGGTGGCGATCGGCGTTGTCGGCTTCGTGGTATGGGCGCACCACATGTACACGGTCGGCCTCGACGTCGATACACGCGCCTACTTCACCGCGGCGACGATGATCATCGCGGTGCCGACCGGCATCAAGATCTTCTCGTGGATCGCCACCATGTGGGGCGGCTCCATCGAGTTCAAGACGCCGATGCTGTTCGCGCTGGGAGTGATCTTCCTGTTCACCGTCGGCGGCGTGTCGGGCGTGGTGCTGGCCAACGGCGGCCTGGACAAGTCGTTGCACGACACCTACTACGTGGTCGCGCACTTCCACTATGTGCTCAGCCTGGGCGCGGTCTTCTCGATCTTCGCCGGCTGGTATTACTGGATCGGCAAGATGAGTGGCCGCCAGTACCCGGAGCTGTGGGGCAAGGTGCATTTCTGGCTGACCTTCGTCGGCACCAACCTGACCTTCTTCCCGCAGCATTTCCTGGGCGTCGCCGGGATGCCGCGACGCATCCCGGACTACCCCGACGCCTATGTCGGCTGGAACATGGTGTCCAGCCTGGGCTCGTACGTCTCGTTCACCGGGCACATCATCTTCATCATCGCGGCCATCTACACGATCCGGTACGGCAAGCGCGTCGGCGCCAACTATTGGGGCGAGGGCGCCACGACGCTGGAGTGGACCCTCAGCAGCCCGCCGCCATACCACCAGTTCGA
The DNA here is from genome assembly GCA_023412175.1 of Pseudomonadota bacterium. GTDB lineage: Bacteria > Pseudomonadota > Alphaproteobacteria > Azospirillales > Azospirillaceae > Azospirillum. The sequence goes on from JAEYOB010000068.1 coordinate 3,251, forward strand.
ACAACTGCCGCAGGTGAAATGACGCCTACCCGTCCGCATCCTCCCCCCGCCGCATTTCCGCGGCCAGCGCGTCGCGCGCCTCGGGGGGCAGGCGGGCGATGGCGTCGGCCAGCTGCGACAGCCGGCGGCGCAGCCCGTGCACCGTGTCGAGCAAAGACAGCACCACCGGCACCGCCTCTTCGTTGAGGTCCATGTCGCGGCGCAGGTCGCAGATCAGTTCGATCCGCGCCACGTCGATCTCGCTGAAAAGCCAACTGGTGCCCTCGTGGTGCGGGCGGATCCAGCGGCGCTCGATCCACAGCGTCAGGTCGCCGGAGGAAACCCGCCGGCAGTTCGCCAGAACCTCGTCGATACCGATGCTCATCCGCTCGCCTCCATTCCGCGGCGCGGGTCGTAGTCGCCGGCCGGCGTCCAGGTCCTGACGAACTCCTCCAGCGCCGCGTCGGGTGGTTCGGGCAGGGCAATGCGCAGCGTCACGTACTGGTCTCCGCGCACGCCCTTCTGCGGGTCAGGGACGCCCTTGCCCCTCAGACGCAGCACGGCGCCGTTGTTGGCCCCCTTCGGCACGCTCAGCATCACCGGTCCGTCGATGGTCGGCACCCGCACCTTGGCCCCGAGCACCGCTTCCGCCAGCGTCACCGGCAGATCGAGGCGGATGTCGCCGCCGTCACGCCGGAAGAACGGGTGCGGACGCACCGTGACGGTGATCAGCGCGTCGCCCGCTGGGCCGCCGCCGACGCCCGGCAGCCCCTGCCCTTTGAGCCGCACGGTGCCGCCGTCCTCCAGCCCGGCCGGCAGGTCGATGTCGAGCGTACGGCCGTCGGGCATGGTCACCCGGTGCTTGCCGCCCCTGACGACGTCAAGGAAGTCGAGGGCGAGCGTCAGGCTGAGGTTGCCGCCCTTCATGCGCAGGCCATTGCCTCCGCCGAAGCCTCGCCCGCCGAACAGGTCGGCGAAGACGTGCTCCAGATCGTCGTCGGCCAGGGACTCCGATCCGTGGTAGCGCGCGCCGGCGGGGCCGCCGGCGAAGTCGCGGTAGTAGTGCCGCTGCGGCCGTTCCTGGCCCTCGGCGTCGATCTCGCCGCGGTCGAAGCGCGCCCGCTTCTCCGGGTCGGAGAGCAGGTCGTAGGCGGCGTTCAACTCCTTGAACCGCGTCTCCATCTCGGCTTGGCCGGGGTTGAGGTCGGGATGGTACTTCTTGGCGAGCTTCCGGTACGCCTTGCGGATCTCGTCCTCCGGGGCGGTCTTGGAAACGCCGAGGATCTCGTATGGATTGCTCATGGCACATACTGGAAAGGCAGGTTGGTTCCCGCATTGGGATGTGCGTGCGCTATTCCGCAATTCAAGTGGGTGAAATCTCCATGAACCACGCCAAATACCGGATATGCGCACCATACCGACCGGCACCGCCGCGGCGGCCGTGCACCGCCGCCACAAGGTAAGCAACCTGCTGCACTCCGTGCTGCTGCTGGGCGGCATGGTGGGGTTGCTGGCGCTGTGCGGCTGGATCATCGCCGGTGCGGAGGGCGTGCTGTGGGCCTTCGCCGCCGGTGCGTTCAGCCTGCTGTTCAGCCCGCGGGTGTCGCCGCGCCTCGTGCTGGGCATGTTCGGCGCCCGCCGTCTCTCTTACGCCGAGGCGCCCCGCCTGTACGAGATCATGAGGGCGCTGTCGCAGCGGGCTGAGCTGCCCACGGTTCCGGACCTGTACTACATCGCCAGCACGACGCTGAACGCCTTCACCGTCGGCAGTCGCGACCGCGCCGCCGTTGCCGTCACGGACGGCCTGCTGCGCGAACTGACCCTGCGCGAGCTGGCCGGCGTGCTGGCGCACGAGGTCAGCCACGTCCGCAACAATGACCTGTGGGTGATGGGCCTCGCCGACACGGTGGCGAACCTGACCCGCTTCATGGCGCTGTTCGGCACGGTGCTGCTGCTGGTCAACCTGCCGCTGCTGCTGATGGAGCGGGAGGGTGTCCCGTGGACGCTGGTGCTGCTGCTGACCCTGGCGCCGACGGCCGGAGCGCTGTTGCAGCTGGCGCTGTCGCGCACCCGCGAGTACGACGCCGATCTGGACGCCGCCCATTTGACCGGCGACCCGGAGGGCGTGGCCTCGGCCCTGGCGCGCATCGACCGGTTGCAGGGACGCTTTTGGGAAGAGGCGATGTTGCCCGGCCGGAAACGCGGCGGACCGTCGCTGCTGCGCACCCACCCGTCAACGGAGGAGCGCGTCCGCCGCCTGCTGAATCTGCGCACGCCGCCGCCGGTGCTGCCGGGGTTGGAGGAACTGCCCATCCACGTACCCTTCACCCATGTACAGCACCGCCCGCGCTACCGGGCCAGCGGGTATTGGTATTGATGGACTTACGAACGATTCCAAAATAGTTCGCAAGCCGCCGCCGCATAGCCATATTACAAATAAGGCCAAAAAATTCTGTGAATTGTCAATTATTGACGCCATGGGCAGTGGGCTAATATTAATTCGTCGTTGTGCGGTGCCATAAGAAACGGATCTCTGGCTTCATGAGCAACCTTCTGCGGGAACGTGTGCTGCGCGTGCATCATTGGACGGACACGCTTTTCAGCTTCCAGACCACGCGCGATCCGTCGTTCCGCTTCGAGAACGGTCAGTTCACCATGATCGGGCTGGAGGTCGAGGGAAAGCCGCTGCTGCGCGCCTACTCCATGGCCAGCGCCAATTACGAAGACACGCTGGAGTTCTTCTCCATCAAGGTGCCGAACGGCCCGCTGACCTCGCGCCTGCAGCACCTGAAGGAAGGCGACGCGGTCATCGTCAGCCGCAAGGCGACGGGCACGCTGCTGGCCGACAATCTGCTGCCGGGCAAGACGCTGTACCTGCTCTCCACCGGCACCGGGCTGGCGCCGTTCATGAGCATTATCAAGGATCCCGAGGTGTACGAGCGCTATGAGCGCATCGTGCTGACCCACACCTGCCGCACGGTGGGCGAACTGGCCTACCAGAACCTGATCACCGAAACCCTGCCGGAGAACGAGTTCTTCGGCGAGGGCGTGCGCGGGAAGCTGGTCTACTACCCCACCGTGACGCGCGAGCCGTTCCGCACCCAGGGCCGCATCACCGACCTGATCCGCTCCGGCAAGCTGTTCGACGACATCGGCGCCAAGCCCCTCGACATCGAGAGCGACCGCGTGATGATCTGCGGCAGCCCCGAGATGCTGGCGGACACCGTGAACCTGCTGGAGGAGCGCGGCTTCACCGAGGGCTCCAGCGGCCAGCCGGGCCACTATGTGGTCGAGAAGGCGTTCGTCGAGCGCTGAGGGGAACGCTGAGGCATTTGGCATCCTGGACAAACGGTTCGCCGCTCCACTAGAAGCGGCGGCAGTGAGGCCGTAACTCCAGGACCGCCATGACCTTCGAACGCCGGATTCTTCTGCTCGGCGCCGGGCTTCTGGTGCTGGCCGGCGCGGCGACGGCCGCGCCGCTGGCCTGGGGGGGCAACGGCGCCACGCAGGCACGCATCCACGCCGAGGCGGAG
>JAEYOB010000079.1 GCA_023412175.1 Pseudomonadota bacterium
GAATCCTGCTGGCGCGCGAGGACGTCGGCCGGCATAACGCGCTGGACAAGCTGGCCGGCGCCCTGGCGGCGGCCGGGTACGACCGCTCCGCCGGCTTCGCCGTGCTGAGCAGCCGGTGCAGCTTCGAGCTGGTGCAGAAGGCGGCGGCAGTCGGCATTCCGCTGCTGGCCACCATCTCCGCGCCGACCGGTCTGGCGCTGACGCTGGCCCGCAAGGCCGGCATGACGCTGGCCGCGCGTGCGCGGGGCGACGGGGTCATGCTGTTCCGCTGACCCTGCCATCCGCCCCGCACCCGCAAACGCCGGGTTTCCCCGTTCCAGCCAAGGTGACGATGGCGCTATGATGGGTTGATCGGCAGCGGGAATGGCCGAAGGGCGGGACGGAGGACGGAGTGGGCTGGTTCACGGCGTTCAGGGCCATTCGATAGCCCATGGATCTTCTCGCCCCGCTCGCCGACATCGCCGCCGTGGTGGTGCCGGTGTTCCTGATTGCGGCGCTCGGCTATGGCTGGCGCCGCGCCGCATTGCCGTACGACAGCGCCTTCATCACCACGTTCGCCGTCAACGTCTCCACCCCATGCCTCGTCTTCTCCTCCCTGGTGCGGTTGACGCTGAGCGGGGATGAACTGCTGACCATGGCTCTGGCCTCGGTCGGCTGCATCGCGCTGGCGGGCGTGGCGGGCGCGGCGACCCTTCTGGCGTGCCGCCTGCCGCTGCGGGTGTATCTGCCGGCGCTCAGCTTCCCCAACGGCGGGAACCTGGGAATCCCCGTGTGCATGTTCGCCTTCGGCGAGGCGGGGCTGGGATTGGCGGTGCTGTTCTTCGCGGTCCTGGCCGTGCTCCAGTTCACGCTGGGGCCGGCCATCGCGGCGGGGCGCGTGGACCTGCGGCAGATTCTGCGCACGCCGGTGATCCATGCGGTGCTTCTGGCGCTGCTGGTGTCGGCCGCCGGGATCAGGCTGCCCCTGTGGCTGGGCAACACGACGACCCTGCTGGGCAACTGCGCCGTGCCGCTGATGCTGTTCTCGCTGGGAGTGGCGCTGTCCGGCCTGCGCATGCAGGGAATGGGACGGTCGCTGGCCATGTCGGCACTGCGCCTCGGGCTCGGGCTGGCGGCAGGGCTGGTGATGGTCGAGGCGTTGCAGCTGGAGGGGGTGATCCGAGGCGTGGTGCTGCTGGAAAGCTCGATGCCCGTCGCGGTGTTCAACTATCTCTGGGCGCTGCGTTACGGCAACGCGCCGGAAGAGGTGGCGGGCACGGTGCTCGGCTCGACGGCGCTGGCATGCCTCGGGCTGCCCGTGCTGCTGCTGGCCGTCATGTGAGATCCCCGGAACCCTCACCTCCGCGGTGGGTTGAGATCCTTGCCTGCTTCTCCCGATCCGCCGGCCGGGGAAGACGAACCGGAGCGCTGAAGCCCCGGAAGTTTGCCAAGCCAAGGGAAGTTCGCATGATCTCGCCGATGCCCGTGAACTGGACCACGCTCACCACGCTCCGCGCCACGCCCGGGCCGAGCATCATGGTGCCGCCGGCATCGCTGCTCGCCATCACGAAGACGACGAATTTGAAACCCGCCATCGTCCGGCCGGCGCTGGAGGAACTGATCAGGGAAGGCTGCGTGCGCGAGTACCGGACGCAGTACGGCAAGTCCTACGCGCGGACCACGCGGGGCGAGCAGCGGATCAGGGAGGTCAGGGAGTGGCTGCGGTAGCACCTCGAAAATGAGACGGCGCCCACATGGGGCGCCGTCGTAACGGTCACGGGCCGGCGTTCAGGCCGTCAGACCACCTTCGCTTCGTGCATGTTCGCGATCTGATCCCGGGTATAGCCCAGGCCGGCGAGGATCTCGTCGGTGTGCTCGCCCAGCAGCGGGGACCCGGTAACTTCGACCGACAGGTCCGAGAACTTGATCGGGCTGCCGACAGTGAGGTAGTTGCCGCGCTGCTTGTGCTCCACCTCGACGATGGTGCCGCTCTTGCGCAGCGACGGGCAGTCGGCGATCTCCTTCATGGTGAGCACGGCGCGCAGGGAATGTCGAACTTGCGCAGGATATCGACTGCCTCGTACGTCTTGTCCTTCAGCCAGTCCTCGATGATGGCGAAGATGTCGAAGATCTTGTCCTGGCGCGCCAGCGGCGTGTTGTAGGCCGGATCGTCGATCCATTCCGGCTTGCCCAGCGCCTTGCAGATCGGCGCCCAGGCGTGCCCCTGGATGGTGAAGTAGATGTAGGCGTTCGGGTCGGTCTCCCAGCCCTTGCACTTCAGCACCCAGCCCGGCTGCCCGCCGCCACCCGCGTTGCCGCCGCGCGGCACGATATCGCTGAACTCGCCGTGTGGATACTGCGGGTACTCCTCCAGGTAGCCGACGCGGTCGAGGCGCTGCTGGTCGCGCAGCTTGACCCGGCACAGGTTGATGACGGCGTCCTGCATCGAAACGGCGACCTTCTGCCCCTTGCCCGTCCTGTTGCGGTGGTGCAGCGCGGTCAGGATGCCGATGGCCAGATGCATGCCGGTGTTGCTGTCGCCCAGCGCCGCGGCGCTGACGGTCGGCGGCCCGTCCCAGAAGCCGGTGGTCGAAGCGGCGCCGCCGGCGCACTGCGCGACGTTCTCGTAGACCTTCAGGTCCTCGTAATGGTGGCCGTCGCTGAAGCCCTTCACCGAGGCGACGATCATGCCGGGATTGAGTTCACGGATGTAGTCCCAGGTAAATCCCATGCGGTCGAGCGCGCCGGGGCCGAAATTTTCGACCAGGACGTCGGACTGCCGGATCAGCTTCTCCAGCACTTCCTTGCCCTGCTTGCTCTTGGTATCGAGCGTGATGGAACGCTTGTTACTGTTCAGCATGGTGAAGTAGAGCGCGTCGGCCTCCGGAATGTCGCGAAGCTGGTTGCGGGTAACGTCGCCGGCACCCGGCCGCTCGACCTTGATGACGTCCGCGCCGTACCAGGCCAGGAGCTGCGTGCAGGCGGGACCAGCCTGGACGTGAGTGAAGTCGATGATCTTGATCCCTTCCAGCGGCTTACTCATGATTGTCTCACTCCCTATTGGATCTTTGACGCTGTTCCGGAGGTTGCGCCAAACAGCGGACGCCGTTCGGCAAATCGACACCAAGCGGAAGACGTGCGCTCCTCGTTCCAGCGGCCGGTCTCGTCGCGGACGACCGCAACGATGCCCGTGACCGTGTTCTCCGCCGACCGCAGCAGGGCAACGGTGAAGGCGATCGACACCGTATGCCCGTCCTTATGCAGCGCGGGGACGCGCAGCACGCTGCTGCCGTAACGGGTCTCGCCCGTCAGCATCGTCTTCTCATACCCATCCCAGTGGCGCTGGCGCTGCCGCGCCGGGATGATGAGGTCGAGCGACTGGCCGAGCGCCTCGCCCTGTGTGAAGCCGAACATGCGCTCTGCGGCCGGATTCCACACCGTAATGGCCCCACCTGCGTCCGACACGATGATCGCATCGCCGATGGCCGTCACGAACTGCTCGATATCGGTTATCGCGCTCATGGCATCGCTCATCTCTGACGCTGGGTATTGTTCCGGCGGGTGTGGAAGCATCGGCTTCCGGCCTCGGGTTCGATTGGCATTGATGATACGGTATACCAGATGCCAGTCTGGCGCAAGCGGTTTTGATGGGGTGGCGAACCTGTCGCCATGCCAGCATTTTTGCGTTCGGGATGGCCGGACCGCGTGGAGCTATGAGAGGTGTTGCGCCCGTCACACCCAGTAGCGCGGGTAGGAACGGTCGGAGCGCAGGTTGTTGACGACCAGGCCGATGCCGATGAGGGTGCATGACCCGACCAGCACGCTTGGAATGAGCATGAGAGAATCCGTCCCGGCGGAGAGCGCGAGCAGCGGAACCGCCCCGGCCGGTGCATGAAGGGTCCGCGTCAACTGCATCATGGCGATCGCGGTGCCTACGGCGATGGCCACCACCCAGGGCGCCGTGCCAAGCAGGAGCAGAGCCAGCACGCCGACGAAAGTCGACATGAGGTATCCCCCGATGACGGCGCGCGGCTGGGCGAGGGGACTGTCGGACGCGGCAAAGATCAGAACGCAGGTCGCCCCGAACGGGGCGATCAGCAGGGGCAGCTTGCTCAACACCGCGAGCATGGAGATGGCGCCCATCCCGGAACTGGCGCCGATCCAGGACCACAGCACGTCACCGATGGGCGGGCGGGCGGGCGACTGCCCCGCGCCTTTCATTTTGCCAACGAAGGAGATGATGGGCTTCATGGGGCAGGTCCGGATCCGCATCGATTGGAAGGCCCGTAGGATTAATGGTGTTTGGTATACCAAATCCCACAACGATGCTAGATTCTGAACAGAATGGCGTCAATATGCCCTTCGGAGAGGCAAACGCGCCTGCCTGAGGTGAGAATCCCGCTGGAACCGACCTTTGGTTGCGCAAGTGGTCGCCAGGCGGCGTAAGGCCTTCGGACACGCACGCTGACATTTCGCCTGCTGACCTGCGCCCCGGCATGCTGTAGGGTGCGCTATATGTTTGCCGCACGAACGGTGTGGCGCGAGCCAGCCTTCGGCACTGAAACCCATGCAGGACTTCCGCCCGCGATGCCCGACATTTTCGTACGGCCGCCCAGCCCCCGAAAAGCGAACGCCAGTCATCGCCAGATTCCTCCCCACGCTTTCCGGGTGCAGCGTCCTATCCGGTTTTCGCACACGGACCCCGCGGGAATCGTCTATTTCCCGGTCTATTTCGATATGTTCAACGGGGTGGTGGAGGACTGGTTTACACATGGCCTGGGCATCAATTACGCAAGCCTCATTCTCGAACGGCGGATCGGGCTGCCGATCGTCCATGCCGAATGCGACTTCCTGATCCCGAGCCGCATGGGGGAAACCCTCACCTTGGGTGTCCTGATCGAACGCATCGGCCGCAGTTCGATCAGCATCCGCATTATCGGCGAGATCGACGGTGAGGCGAGATTGTCTGGACAATTGACCGTAGTCGCGACGGCACTGGAAACCTTCGAATCCATCCCAGTTCCAAGCGACCTGCGCGCCACCCTGGAAAGCTACCACGCGGCGTGCGGCTAACCCTGTCCGGCGTTCGGCGCCGAGCGCGGCCCGGTCACTCGATGCGGTCGCTTATAAAGGTGTCGGGTTTGGCGTCGGGTTCGATCGACACCACATGCAGCGAATTGCTCGGGAACGAGCAGGCTTCCGCCGGAACGGCCTGCGTGGTCGGGTGGAAAGCGTAGGGACGGGGCGGGTTCGTCGCTTCCACCACCTGCTTCGTCCGCATTGCCGACCCGAACAGCCGCGGCGAGGACTCCTCGGCCCACAGCCATATGATCCGGGCACCCGAATGGGATTGCTCGATGAAGGTCTGCATCATCCGCTGGCAGGTCTGCTCGTCCAGGCGATCCAACGAACGCTCGGTCACGATGTCGCCCGAGGAGGTTTCCTTTTGCAGGGAAATCAGGGCGCCCAGCACCAGGGCGCTGGCAACGATCCCTCCCAGGCTCCACGCCACGACGAACTTCAGACCATCACTGTCATTCATACCCGCAACCCCTGCCCCGCGCCACTTTACACGATCTCCGGCGCGCCAGCCTAGCCATGCAGAGGAAACAACAGGGTCGGGATTTCCATCGCGGCGGAATGTGCGTCGCTCGCCCTCCACACCGGAGCCGGCCCGCTTGGCCCACCGAAGATCATGCAACACCGGGGTTACTCCTTATCCAGGGAGCTATCGCAGCGCGCGGCCGTCACCAGACGTATGCGGGCTGCTGGAAGGGGCCGGAAACGACAGCGGGCCGCGACGGTGGCGCAGCCCGCTTTTCTTTGGCGGCATCCGGGCGATCGGCGCTGTTTCGGCAGCCGGACGCACCCGGCCGGAGACCTCAACGGGTCAGAGCGCGATAGAGGAAGTAAGCCGGGGTCGCCTGGAACCACGCGGTCAGGAACTCACGAACGGTCTTCGCAGCGTGCAGCCCGGTGCGCTCGGTGGTGGTGTGGGAGAAGGTCGAGGTGGTCATGGCGGCGCTCCATCATGTTGATGAAGGGAATATAACTTGGTATGCCAAATGCCAGATACGCAAAGGCCACAATGCTGCGAGCCGGAAAAATTACAGCTTCGTCAACAGTTTAGAATTATGACATTCAGCCATAGCCGCAAACCCCCGATGCGTCCGCCTCGATGACCAAGGAGGAAACGGCCCGGATATCCCGACCGGCTTTCCCGCCATGCGGAAAAGCCCGCGGCGTTGATTGACCCTGCCCCTCGGCCGATCCCAGCATCACCAGGCTACCGCACGCCGAGGAGGGCCGGGCCATGCCGCGCAACCGCAGCACCAAGATCGTCGCCACGCTCGGGCCCGCAAGTTCGACCTACAGCCGGATCTTCGCGCTGGCGGAAGCCGGGGTCGACGTGTTCCGCCTGAACGCCAGCCACGGCAGCCAGTCCGAGCACGCGGAACGCTACCGGCAGATCCGTGCGGTCGAGGAGACGCTCGGCCGTCCGGTCGGCGTGCTTCTGGACCTCCAGGGGCCGAAGCTGCGGATCGGCACCTTTGCCCATGGGCCGATCACCCTGGCCGCGGGGGACCGGTTCCGGCTCGACCTCGATCCGGCGCCGGGCGACCGCGTACGGATCGGCGTGCCGCACCCTGAGATCTTCCGGAGCCTGGAACCGGGGCACGAGCTGCTGCTGAACGACGGCCGCATCCGCCTGCGGGTGCGGGACTGCGCGCCGGATCACGCGGAAACGGACGTGCTCGTCGGCGGCACCCTGTCCGACCGCAAGGGCATGAACGTCCCCGGCGCGACCCTGGCGCTCAGCGCCCTGTCCGATAAGGATCGCAGCGACCTGCGCTTCGGGTTGGCGTTGGGGGTGGACTGGATCGGGCTCAGCTTCGTGCAGCGGCCGGAGGATATCCTGGAGGCGCGCGCCCTGATCGGCGGCCGCGCCCACATCATCACCAAGGTCGAAAAGCCGGCCGCGCTGCCGCATCTGGCCGAGATCATCGCGCTGTCCGACGCGGTCATGGTGGCGCGTGGCGACCTGGGCGTGGAACTGCCGCCGGAGGCCGTGCCGGGCTTGCAGAAGCGGATCATCCGCCTGTGCCGCGCCCAGGGAAAGCCGGTGATCGTCGCCACCCAGATGCTGGAATCGATGATCAGCGAGCCGGGTCCGACCCGCGCCGAGGCGTCGGACGTGGCAACCGCCGTATACGACGGCGCCGACGCCGTGATGCTCTCGGCGGAATCCGCTTCCGGGCATTATCCCGTGGAAGCCGTCGCGATGATGTCCCGCATCATCCGCCGCGTCGAAGGCGACCCGCTCTACCGGCGGATCATGGATGCCGAGCACCCGAGCCCGGAGGCCACCACCCCCGACGCCCTGTCGGCCGCCGCGCGTCAGATCGCCGAGACCATCTCCGCCGCGGCCATCGTGACCTTCACCACGACAGGATCCACGGCCCTGCGCGCCGCACGGGAACGCCCGACCGTGCCCATTCTGGGCCTCAGCGCCCGCCGCGACACGGCGCGCCGGCTGTCGCTGGCCTGGGGCATCCATCCCGTGCGGACCATGGATGTGGAAAGCTTCACGGAGATGGTGGAACGTGCCTGCATGATCGCCTCCCAGGAAGGGATCGGCGCGCCCGGTGAATCGCTGATCGTGACGGCCGGCATCCCCTTCGGCACGCCGGGCACCACCAACAGCCTGCGCGTGATCGCCATCGGGCCGGACGGCGACAGCCGACCGGCGGCCGACGCCGTGCGGCAACCGGCGCTCGAACCCGCCTGACCGGGAGGAACGTCAGTCGAGGAAATCGCAGTGCTTCGCCACGTGCGCCGCCAGACCGAGGGTGTGTTCGCGGATCAGCCGCTCCGCCTGATCGGCGTCGCGGCGTTCCAGGGCCTTGATGATCTCCTTGTGGTCGTGGATCGACCGTTCCGCGCGGTTCTCCTGGCCGATGGTCAGCTTGCGGATCGCCCGCATATGGATGAACAGGTTGTCCGTGATCTCCTGGATCAGCTTGGACCCGCCGAGCCGGATGATGCTCTTGTGGAAGGCGATGTTGGCTTCCGAGTACTCGCCGACGTTCTCCGTGGGGCTGCGCTGCTCGAAGTTGCGGAACAGGTCCCAGAGGGTGCGGATGTCCTCGTCCGTGGCGTTCTCGGCGACGAGCCGGCCGGCCATGCTCTCCAGCGCCGCCCAGACCTGGACCATCTCAATGATCTCGGCCTTGGTCTTGCGGATGACGAAGATGCCCCGGCGTGGCAGCAGGCGGATGAACCCCTCCTGCTCCAGCAGCGTCAGCGCCTCGCGGATCGGCGTGCGGCTGACGCCGAGCAGGTCGCTGAGCTGGCGCTCGTCCAGGCGGATCTCCGACGCGTGGTCGTAGATGTCCATCTCGGAAATCGCCTGCTTCAGCGAATGATAGACCTGCGTGCGGAAGGTCGTGCCGGTGTCGAGCGGCTGAACGTTGAGCACCGGAGAGATCATCGTCGGTCTGCATCCTAAGTTGGTCGCCCGGCGTCAGGCCCATGGCGGTACTGCCACGAACCCGAGCGCACCCCTGCGGCTGATTTTCGTATCTGCCATACCAGATGCACATTCCGCGTCGAAATGTCCAGATCCGCGGCGCGGCTCCTAACGGGTGACGGCGCGCAACAGTCCGGCCAGACATCCCGGTTCGCGCATCAACGGCCCCATCACGGCCACGCCGGCCGCACCGGCGGCCCGGCAGGCGGCGGCACCGGCTTCGTCCACGCCGCCCAGCGCCAGCACCGGCATGCCCACCCCAGCGGCAAGATGCCGCACCCCTGCCACCCCCAGCAACGGCCCGTAGCCCGGCTTGCTCGCCGACGCGAACACCGGCGACACCGTTGCGTAATCCGCCCCGCCCGCGGCGGCACGCAGCAACCCTTCCGCCGTATGCGCCGACACGCCGATGATCGCTGTCGCGCCAAGGATCCGCCGCCCCTCCGTCGGATCGCCGCCGTCCGTCAGATGAACCCCGGCCGCGCCGGCCGCGAGCGCCAGTTCCGCCGGTCCGTGAACGAGGACTATGGCCCCCCAGGGTCGGGCGCATGCCACCAGCGTGCGGGCAAGCGCGACCTGTTCGTGATCGGACAGATCCTTTTCCCGCAACGACAGCCAGCGCAGGCCCGCCGCGAACAGCCGTGCGGCCAGATCGGGAAGCGGCAGGACCGCCTGCCGGCGGTCGGTGATCGCAAGCAGAGGAGGGATCGGCAGCGTTGTCATCGCGCCACGATGACAGCCCGGCGCGAAAGTCCGCAAGCCCCTGCCCCGTCTTCCACATTCGGCGCGGTTTCCGCTCAGCGGAAAGATTTCCGCATCCGTTTGCCGAATCGCGCCCGGCTGGCGAAAGCTGACCGCAACGCTACGGCGACCCGTCACTCCAAGGAGGAGAACGAGCATGGCACGGATGAGGGCAATTGAGGCGGCGGTCCATGTCCTGGAGAAGGAAGGCGTGTCCGTCTGCTTCGGCGTCCCCGGAGCGGCCATCAACCCGTTCTACGCAGCTCTGCAAGGCAACGGCCGCATCGGCCACATCCTGGCCCGCCACGTCGAGGGCGCCTCGCACATGGCCGAGGGCTACACCCGCGCCGAACCCGGCAACATCGGCGTGTGCGTCGGCACCTCCGGCCCGGCCGGCACGGACATGATCACCGGGCTCTACTCGGCCTCGGCCGATTCCATCCCGATCCTGTGCATCACCGGGCAAGCGCCGCGCGCCCGCCTGCACAAGGAGGATTTCCAGGCCATCAACGTCCCCGACATCGCCAAGCCGGTGACCAAGTGGGCCCTGACGGTACTGGAGCCAGGGCAGGTTCCCTACGCCTTCCAGCAGGCGTTCCACATCATGCGCTCCGGCCGCCCGGGGCCGGTGCTGATCGACCTGCCGCTCGACGTGCAGATGGCGGAGATCGAGTTCGACCCGGACACCTACCAGCCCCTGCCCGTCTACAAGCCGGCGGCGACCCGCGCCCAGATCGAGAAGGCGCTGGCGATGCTGAACGCCGCCGAACGGCCGCTGATCGTGGCCGGCGGCGGCATCATCAACGCCGACGCCAGCGACCGGCTGGTCGAATTCGCCGAGATCACCGGCGTGCCGGTGATCCCCACGCTGATGGGCTGGGGCACGATCCCGGACGACCACCCGCTGATGGCCGGCATGGTCGGCCTGCAGACGGCTCACCGCTACGGCAACGCCACCATGCTGGACTCCGACTTCGTGCTCGGCATCGGCAACCGCTGGGCCAACCGGCACACCGGCTCGGTCGACGTCTACACCAGGGGGCGCACCTTCGTGCACGTGGACATCGAGCCAACCCAGATCGGCCGCGTGTTCATGCCGGACTTCGGCATCGTTTCCGACGCCGCCGCCGCGCTCGACCTCTTCGTCGAAGTGGCGGAGGAGTGGAAAGCCGCCGGCAAACTGAAGGACCGCACCGACTGGGTGCGGCAGTGCCAGACCCGCAAGCGGACCATGCTGCGCCGCTCCGACTTCGACAACAAGCCCATCAAGCCGCAGCGCGTGTATCAGGAGATGAACAGCGCCTTCGGCCGGGACACCTGCTACGTCAGCACCATCGGCCTGTCGCAG
>JAEYOB010000109.1 GCA_023412175.1 Pseudomonadota bacterium
AAGCCGAAGGGCGCGTCGAGCTTGCCCGCCAGGGCGTGCCCGAGGACCGGCTGTCCGTGCTGCGCAAGGCGCACATCAAGGTGGAGGGCTCCGACAGCCCGCTGGCCGTCGATTTCGGGCCGCTCGACGCCATGGCCACGGCTTTCGAGGCGGCGCACCGCCAGCGCTACGGCTTCATGATGGAGGGCAAGGCCCTGGTGGTCGAGGCCGTGTCGGTGGAGGCGGTGGGCCGCACCGAGAGCGCCGACGATCAGGACCTGCTCAGCGTCACCGGCGCGCTGCCGCGCCGCCTCGCCACCGTCACCCTGCACACCGGCGGCGCCGACCGCGAGGCGCCGGTCTACGACCGCGACCAGCTCCAGCCCGGCAACCGCATCGTCGGCCCGGCGGTCATCCGGGAGAAGATCGCCACCACCGTGATCGAGCCCGGCTGGATGGCTGAGGTGACGCGCCGCAACCACCTCGTGCTCACCCGCATCGAGGCGCTGCCGGCGCGCGTCGCGGTGGGAACCCAGGTCGATCCGGTGATGCTGGAGGTCTTCAACAACCTCTTCATGTCCATTGCCGAGCAGATGGGCTTTACGCTGGAGAAGACCGCCTATTCGGTGAACATCAAGGAGCGGCTGGACTTCTCCTGCGCACTGTTCGACGCTGGCGGCGGGCTGATCGCCAACGCGCCGCACATGCCCGTGCACCTCGGTTCCATGGGCGAGAGCGTGCGCGCGGTCATCGAAGCGCGCCGGGGCACCATGACGCCCGGCGACGTCTACATGCTGAACGACCCCTACCACGGCGGCACCCATCTGCCCGACATCACCGTCATCACGCCGGTGTTCGACGATGCCGGGGTGGAGGTGCTGTTCTACGTCGCCAGCCGCGGCCACCACGCCGACGTCGGCGGCGCCACCCCCGGCTCCATGCCGCCCGACAGCCTGTCCATCGAGGACGAGGGCGTGCTGATCGACAATTTCCTGCTGGTGGAGGGCGGCGCCTTCCGCGAGGAGGCGACGGTCGAGCTGTTCACCGCCGGCCCGTACCCGGTGCGCAACGTCCAGCAGAACCTGGGCGACCTCAAGGCGCAGATCGCCGCCAACGAGAAGGGCGTGCAGGAGCTGCGCCGCATCTCCGCGCAGTTCGGCCTGGACACCGTGCGCGCCTACATGCGCCATGTGCAGGACAACGCCGAGGAGCAGGTGCGCCGCGCCATCGACGTGCTGAGCGACGGCCGCTTCGCGCTGGTGCTGGACAACGGCGCGGTGATCCGCGTGGCGATCTCCATCGACAAGGCGACGCGCTCGGCCAAGGTGGACTTCACCGGCACCAGCGCGCAGCTTTCCAGCAACTTCAACGCCCCCAGCGCGGTGTGCCGGGCGGCGGTGCTCTATGTGTTCCGCACGCTGGTGGACGACGAGATCCCGATGAACGAGGGCTGCCTGAAGCCCATCGAGATCGTCATCCCCGCCGGCTCCATGCTCTCGCCCCATCACCCCGCCGCCGTGGTGGCGGGCAACGTCGAGACCTCGCAGTGCATCACCGACGCGCTGTACGGCGCGCTGGGCGTGATGGCCTCGGCGCAGGGGACGATGAACAACTTCACCTTCGGCAACGCCCGCCACCAGTATTACGAGACGATCTGTGGCGGTTCCGGCGCCGGGCCGGGCTTCCACGGCACCTCGGCGGTGCACACGCACATGACCAACTCCCGACTCACCGACCCGGAGGTGCTGGAGTGGCGCTTCCCGGTGCTGGTGGAGAGCTTCCGCATCCGCCCGAACTCCGGCGGGGCGGGGCAGTGGCGCGGCGGCGACGGCGTGGTGCGCCGCGTGCGCTTCCTGGAGCCGATGACGGCGGCGATCCTCTCCAACCGCCGCCGCATGGCGCCCTTCGGCCTGAAGGGCGGCGAGCCGGCGCTGACCGGCCGCACCTGGGTGCAGCGCAAGGACCACCGCGTCGAGGAACTCGGCCCCACCGACAAGGCGCAGATGGAGGAGGGCGACGTCTTCGTCATCGAGACGCCGGGCGGCGGAGGGTACGGGGCGGCGTGACACGCCCTCCCCAGCGCAAGCGTGGGGAGGGGAGCGGTGCGCAGGGGTATCGCCTTCAGATTCCCTCTCCCCACCGGGGAGAGGGTTAGGGTGAGGGGGTTGCGCTTTTGCCGGACCCACCGCCATGCACCCCCCTCACCGGCCCTTCGGGCCACCCACTCCCCGGAGGGTAGAGGGTTGAAGGCCTCGTGCGATTACCCTGGGGGTGCGCAGATCAGAGCTTTCGTGCGACGGCATGGCCGGCCGATACATCCTGTCGCATCGACTGTTTTGCCGCCCCGCCGGATAGTTGAGCGCATGAGGAGAACCGACCCACCCCTGGAAGAAATCCTGGGAAGCCTCCGCTCGCTCTTCGAGGCCGAGAAGGAGATTGCCGAGGAAAGCCGCATCATCGAAGCCGGGCAGGGCGAGCTGAAGGCACAGCTCGGCCGGCTGGAGATCATGCTCACCGACATCCTCGCCGGGCAGGCGGAACTGCGCGCCCGCCTCGACGGGCTGGAGGGCGGACGGCGCGACCTCGGCCGGCTGGAGGATCTGGTGCTGCGGCTGGTGGCCCGCCTGCCTCTGGCCGGGCTGGGCGACGAAACCTCGGGTCCTGCTCCCACGACAAAAATTCAATAGGATATTAATCCTTTTAGGCGGGGTGTTTGCCCGGCCGAGCCGGATGAAACACGACGCCGAATCGCGTTTCACGGCGTTTCAAACTGTTTCATCGGCGGGGGCGCAGCCGTGTGCGCGTCCCGCTTGCCAGCCCCTGCGGCCGGCTTTAGCTTTCCGGCAGGATCTGAGACGCCAAGCATCAACAGCGGAGGGAACCCCCATGGCCGTCGTCACCGCCCCGCGCGTCGCCCCGAACGAGGAGGCGCTGGCCGAACTGCGGGCCCTGCTGGGCGACCGCCTGAGCGTTTCGGCCGCGGTGTGCGAGCACCACGGCAAGGACGAATCCTACCATCCCATCATGCCGCCCGACGCCGTGGCCTTTGCTAACTCGACCGAGGAGGTCAGCACCATCGTCAAGGTGTGCGCGAAGCACCGGCTGCCGATCATCCCCTTCGGCACCGGGACCTCGCTGGAGGGCGGCGTGGCGGCGCTGAAGGGCGGCGTCACCATCGACGTGTCGGGCATGAAGGAGATCCTGCGCGTCTCCCCCGAGGATCTGGACGTCACCGTCCAGGCCGGCGTGACGCGCAAGCAGTTGAACGAGCACCTGCGCGACACCGGCCTGTTCTTCCCCATCGACCCCGGCGCCGACGC
>JAEYOB010000154.1 GCA_023412175.1 Pseudomonadota bacterium
GTCGTCGGTGGCCGGGAGGCTCGGCTACGCCCGCCGGCTGCCCTACGCTGCCAGCAAGTGGGCCATCGTCGGCATGGTCAAGAGCCTCGCCATCGAGCTGGGCGGCGACGGCATCCGGGTGAACGCCATCATGCCGGGCGCCGTCAGGGGGCCGCGCATCGAGGCGGTGATCGCCGCCCGCGCCGATTCGCTGGGCGTGCCCTATGACGATATGGAGGCGGAGTACCGCGACAAGGCCTCGCTGAAACGCATGGTGACGGCGGAGGACATCGCCAACACCGCCCTGTTCCTGTGCTCCAGCGCCGGACGCAACATCTGTGGTCAGGCGGTCAGCGTGTGCGGCAACGTCGTCGCGCTCTAGAGTGAATTCCGGTCCGTCATGAACCGGAATTCACTCTAGGTTTTTGATCTGCCGAGCAGATTCACGCTACCGGACCTTCGGTCCGTTCGCGATCTGCTCTAACAAACGAAAAAACGGAGGATTGGAGAGCATGAGCAGCCCGAAGAAGAGCGGCCGGAAGGTGATCGTCACCTGCGCGGTCACCGGGGGCATCCACACGCCGTCCATGTCGCCGCACCTGCCGGTCACCCCGGACGAGATCGCCGAGGCCGCCATCGGCGCCGCCGAGGCCGGCGCCACCGTCATCCACCTGCACGCCCGCGACCCGCAGACCGGCCGCCCGAGCCAGGATCCGGAGCTGTTCGCCCGCTTCCTGCCGCGCATCAAGCAGAGCACCAAGGCGGTCATCAACCTGACCACCGGCGGCGCTCCGTCGATGACGGTGGAGGAACGCCTGCGCCCGGCCGCGCACTTCAGGCCGGAGGTGGCCTCGCTCAACATGGGCTCCATGAACTTCGCGCTCTTCCCCATGCTGGAGCGCTTCAAGGAGTTCAAGCACGACTGGGAGCGATCCCACCTGGAGGGCAGCCGCGACGGCGTCTTCAGGAACACCTTCAAGGACATCGAGAACATCCTGCAGACCTGCTCGGGCAACGGCACGCGATTCGAGTTCGAGTGCTACGACACCGCGCACCTCTACAACCTCGCCCATTTCCTCGACCGCAAGCTGGTGACGCCGCCGCTGTTCGTGCAGACGGTGTTCGGCATCCTCGGCGGCATCGGCCCGCACCCGGAGACGTGCTGCACATGAAGCGCACCGCCGACCGGCTGTTCGGCGACCAATATGTCTGGTCGGTGCTTGGCGCCGGGCGCAGCCAGATGCCCATCGCCGCGCAGTCGCTCGCCATGGGCGGCAACGTCCGCGTCGGGCTGGAGGACAGCCTGTGGTCCGGCCCCGGCCGGCTGGCGCAGTCCAACGCCGAGCAGGTCCAGACCATCCGCAAGGTCATCGAGGGCCTGTCGCTGGAGGTCGCCACGCCGGCCGAGGCGCGGCAGATGCTGGCGCTCAAGGGCGGCGACGACGTGAACTTCTGACCGCGCTGCGCGGCTCCCTGCGAAGTTCCCTCCTTCAGGCTTCGCAGGGAGCCTGCGTCCGGGTGACGGGGCGCCCGGCAGGCGTGACGAATCCGCCACCAATTTCAACCAGAGCGCGCACGCAAGGCTGGTACTGGACGGCAGACGTCACGAGAGCATTGACGAGATCATCGCGGACATAGCATTGGGTGTGGCGCGGCACGGGCGGTTCGCCCCGCCCTGGTGCCAATCCGGGCGCGCCGCCAGAAGGTCTGCCCAAAAGGCTGCTAGGATCCCGGGAATGTTGTCACCAACGCCGTCCACCTGCCCCTTGCCCACCCGCAAGGCGGATTTCGCGACCCTGACCGAGGCGCTGGACTACGCGGCGGAGAGCGAACGCGGCCTCAACTTCTATTTTGGCCGCGGGCAGCTCGAAGAGGCGCTGGGCTACCGCCGCCTGCGCGCGCAGGCGCAATCGCTGGCCCGCCGCATGCTGAAGGCGGGCGTCGAAGCGGGTGAGCGGATCGCCCTGATCGCGGAGACGGACGGCGATTTCGTGCGCGCCTTCTGCGCCTGCGCCTGCGCCGGCATCGTCCCGGTTCCCATGCCCCTGCCCATGGCCTTCGGCGGGCGCGAGGGATACGTCGCCCAGATCCACGCCATGCTCAAGGCCGCGCGGGTGTCCGGCGTGCTCGCGCCGGCGGCCCTGACCGCATGGGTCGCGCAGGCGGCCGAGGGGCTGGGGCTGCGCGCGGCCGGCGACCTGAGCCTTTTCGACGGCCTTGAGGAGGATGGGATCGACCTGCCGGCGGTGGACGCCGACGACATCGCCTATCTGCAGTTCTCGTCCGGCAGCACCCGGTTCCCGCTGGGGGTCACGGTGACCCACCGCACGCTCATGGCGAACGCGCGCGCCATCACCGAGCACGGGCTCCGGATTTCGCAGGCGGACCGTTGCGTCTCGTGGCTTCCCTTCTACCATGACATGGGGCTGGTCGGTTTCCTGCTCACGCCGCTCGCCACGCAGGTGTCGGTCGATTATCTGCCGACCCGCGAATTCGCGCGCCGGCCGCTGACGTGGCTCTCGCTCATTTCCCGGAACCGCGGCACGCTGTCCTACAGCCCGAGCTTCGGGTTCGAGCTGTGCGCCCGGCGCGCGGCCACCATGGCGCCGGAGGGGATCGACCTGTCCTCCTGGCGCGGCGCCGGCATCGGCGGAGACATGATCCGCCCCCACATCCTCGCCAGCTTCGCCGCGACCTTCGCGCCGTGCGGCTTCGACCGGCGCGCCTTCGTTCCCAGCTATGGCATGGCGGAGGCAACCCTGGCCATCAGCTTCGCCCCTCTCGACACCGGCATGGAGCTGGACCGGGTGGACATGGACCGCCTGGAGGACGAAGGGCGTGCGGTGGCTCCGTCCGGGGAGAGCGCCCGCACCCGCGACTTCGTCCTGTGCGGCCCGCCGCTGCCCGGCCACGACGCCGAGATCCGCGCCGAGGACGGAACGGTCCTGGGCGAGCGCCGGCTGGGCCGGATCTTCGTCCGCGGACCGAGCCTGATGCGCGACTATTTCGACCGGCCGGAAGAGACTGCCCGGGTGCTGTCGGCGGATGGCTGGCTCGACACCGGCGACCTCGGATACCGGATCGGCGACACGCTGGTCATCACCGGCCGCGCCAAGGACCTCATCATCGTCAACGGCCGCAACATCTGGCCGCAGGACCTCGAATGGAGTGCCGAGCGCGTGGACGGGCTGCGCAGCGGCGACGCCGCGGCGTTCTCCGTCGATCACGGCGACTCGGAGCGCATCACGGTCCTCGTCCACTGCCGTACCGCCGACCCCGCCGCCCGCGAGGCGTTGAAGGCCGCCGTTTCCGGCGCCCTGCGCACGGATCACGGCGCCGAGGCGGACGTTCGGCTC
>JAEYOB010000188.1 GCA_023412175.1 Pseudomonadota bacterium
GCGCTGAGGGCCGGGGGGTTTCGATGACCGGACCCTACCCGTCCCTCGCTTTGCCCGATGTGACCCGCTCCACAGGCGACCGCAGATCGTCGCCGTCCCTTACCAGCGCCGGTAGGGGCCGGCGAACAGATCGCCCAGGGCGCGGCGCAGCAGGATGGTGAGGCGGTACTGACGGCGATGGTGCGCGCGGTCGTGCAGCAGGTGGCAGCGCTGGCACCAAGCTGCCAGATTGCGCGGCCGGACGTTCGCCGGGTCGTGGTCGACATGGCAGGCGGCGAGCACCACCCGGGTCTTGCGGATCCCGCACGCCTCGACGACGTCCGGCCACCGGGCGTCGCCTCCCTCGCCGTCGCGCCACGTGTGGTGCTCGGGATCAAACCAGAGCCCGCCCTCGAGCACCCGGACGTCCTGGCCGTGCGGGTGACCGCAGCGCCAGCAGCGCCCGGCGCCATGCGGGCCGGGTGTCTCGAAGCGAACCCGCCGGCTGATCAGTGGCCAGTCGATCGGGTAGAACCAACGGGCATCCCGGCGGATCGGCATCCGTTCCTCGCAGCAGCGCACCGGACGGATGTACACCAGGAAACGCTTCCGCCCAAGCTAACCACTCGGATACGGCGCGCGATCAGAAACGCAAGCCATTGAAGCCGCAGCGATACAACCTGGAATCTCGATTTGTCGCGGTCTGGGCATTATGGAAAGAGGCTTTCTGCAACCCAGAGCTACAGAGACATTGGATGGGCCGCCAACGGCGCACCCCGTTCCAAAGACGCGTCGATAGGTCACCCAAATCATTTGCCGACCGGTAGCTGTGCAGTAAGCTGTTGATCGCCACGTAGTGCTGACCGGGGATCATAGTGAGACGGCGCAACATCCGCCCGAACACACGTAGCTTTACCGGTCGCCACGTCGGTACGCCCGGCTCCCCCGCCGTCCGCTTCGAATCCGGTCTGGAACGCGACCTTCTCACGCTTCTCCGGTTCCGCACCGACGTCGTCGAGATCGTCGAGCAGCCCTTCACGGTTGAATTCACCGACGCCGCCGGCCGACCGCGCTCCTACACGCCGGATTTCAAGGTGATCTTTACCCACCAGACCTCCATCTACGAGGTGAAGTTCAGAAAGGATCTCCGAGCCAAGTGGGACACCTACCGTGAGCCCTACCTGTATCTCCGCCAGTGGGCTCGGCAACGCGGTTGGTTCTTCCGCGTGATGACGGAAGGCGCCATCCGGACCGTCCGCTTCCACAACGCCGACATGCTGCTGCCGCACCGCGCGCGAGAGCCTCACCCCGAGATGGCTAGGCGGATCACAGCCCAACTGGCCCACGGGCCCCTCTCGATCCTGCAACTCCTCACAACCACATGCCCTGACAACACGGATCGCGCCGCCTTCTATGCTGCCCTGTGGCCGATGCTCGCCAAAGGCATGGTCGTCGCCGACTTCGACCGTCCGCTCGGCATGTCCATGGCGGTGGAGCTGCCGCGGTGAACACCCCTCCCGAGCGCCCCCTACCCCTCACCTTTCGGCCCGATCCCGGCGTCGAGGTCGAGCGCGCCGGCCGGCACTGCATCGTCGTCCAGGTGTTGGCTCTCGGCGTGCTGCTGGTCGAGGACATCGATACACAAGAGCGCCATCGCGTCCGAGTCGGCGAGGTGCGGCTCTGGAGCGGCGTTCCCCATTCGGAGCGACGCAGGATCCCAGATCTGACCACGCTCAGCGACGAAAGGCTGACCGAGGGAGAGCGGCGCCGGGAGGCAATCGAGGCACTGCTCGTGCTCAAGCGCCGCTCCCGCCAGGACGTCAAGCTCTTTGCCGACGAACTGGGCTTGGGCGTTAGCACGCTCTACCACCTCATGGACCGCTACCGGCAGGAGGGGTCGCTCACCTGCCTGATTCCGCACGCCGAGAAAGGGCGCAAGCGCAAGAAGCGTCTACACCCCAACATCGCGGCCATCGTTGAGGCGGCGATCGACGAGTTCTTCATGACGCCCCGGCGGGAGCGTGCCCAGGAAACCATCAAGATGGTCAACGGCCGCTGCCGCGCCGCCGGCCTGAAGCCACCCTCGCCGACCACCATCCGGCAGCGCATCGACCAGCGTGACGCCCAGGCAAAGCTGAAGGCGCGCGAGGGCGGCAAGGTGGCGCGCGACCGGCTCGGCCCCGTCTACGGTCCCACCAGCGAGGTGCTCTGGCCCTTACAGCGGATCCAGATCGACCACACCGTCGCCGACATGTTCGTCGTCGATCCCGTGTACGGGCTGTCGGTGACACGCCCGATCCTGACGCTGGCCATCGACGAGTTTTCCCGGTGCGTCTTTGGCTTCTGTCTGCGCATCGCGCGCCCCTCGACCCTGTCGGTGGCACTGGCGTTCACCCATGGCGCTCTTCCAAAGGACGACTACTGCCGCCGGTTCGGCATCGAGTCGCGATGGGACACCCACGGCATCCCGGACTGCATCTTCTCGGACAATGCCGCCGAGTTTGACAGCACCGGCCTCCAGCTCGGCTGCAAGCAGTGGGGGATCAACGGCCTGTTCCGCCCCCTGGGCGAACCGCACTTCGGCGGGCGAATCGAGCGGCTCATCGGCACCATGATGGGGAAGCTGCGGCTGGTGCCCGGAGCCACCATGAGCAGCGTTGCGGAACGCGGCAAGGACTATGACCCAGAAAAGCACGCGGCCTACACGCTGGAGGAGGCGGAGCGGCGGATCGCCATCATGATCGCCGACACCTACCACCGCGAGGAACACTCGGGGATCGGAACAACCCCGCTGAAGCTCTACGAGTTTGGGATCCTTGGCGACGACCGAACGCCTGGGCGCGGCTTGCCGAGAATGGCCACCGACCCGGAACGCCTGCTGATCGACTTCCTCCCGGCCGAAACCCGCTCGATCCAGGATTACGGCATTCAGATCGACTACGTCCGCTACCAAGCGCCCGTTCTCCGGGCTATGCGCGATGACAAGAAACCGCGCCGATACACGGTCCGCTACAACCCGGACGACATGAGTCGGCTCTACCTGTATGACGATGCCGAAGGCCTCTACCACACCATACCCTATGCCCAGAGCTATCGCCCACCCGTGGCGCTCTGGGAAATCAAGGCCGCCACGGCGCATCTCAAGGCGTCGGGCCGGGATCCGCAGGACGAGGACGCGGTCTTCCGGACCATCGAACGGCTGCGCGCCGAGGACGCCGAGAAGGCGGCAACGTCGAAACGGGCACGCCAGAACCAGGAGCGTCGGCGTGAGGCCGCCCGTTCCCAGCCTCCTGCCCCAAGCATCGCTTCGCTAACCACTGCAGCCGAGGCGGAATGTCAGCCTACTCCAGATGATCCGAGCCAGGGTGCCCCTTCCGAGCCCAAGCCTCGCCGTGTCAAACCCATCGCCGACGTGGAGGGCTGGTAGGTGAGTGACTTCGAGCATCTGCACGATACGACGATACCGCTGCTCGATCTGCCCACTACGGAGCGGAAGCGAAAGGCCGAAACCAAGCGCTGGATCCCCTACTCGCTGGCCCGGACCGGCTACGCGCGCATGCAGCGACTCCTCGACCTGCCACGCCAGCAGCGTCCGGAAAACCTGCTGATTGTCGCGCCGACAGCCAACGGCAAGTCCATGCTGCTGGAGCGCTTCGAGCAGATGAACCCAGCGCGAGACAATGAGGAGGGCGACCACGCCGTCGTTCCCGTGCTGAGGATCGAGATGACCGAAGATCCGACCCTGGACAGCCTCTATTTCCAAATCCTCGACCGGCTGTTCAGCCCAATCAACGGGCGCGCCACCCGCACGGACCGGCGGCGCGAAACATTCCGGCTCCTCAGCGCCGTGCAGGTGAAGGCGCTGCTGATCGACGAGGCGCACAACCTGTCGCTCGCCGGGCCGGCCGAGCGGCTGAAGATCCTG
>JAEYOB010000237.1 GCA_023412175.1 Pseudomonadota bacterium
GGACCGACACCGGCCGCGACGGCCGGTCCGCAACGGTGTCCCGCGCGCTCACCACCACCGCAGCACCGCCGTCGGAGATCAGGCAGCAGTCGAACAGCCGCAGCGGATCGGCGATCATGCGCGAAGCCAGGACCTGTTCCATGGTCAGCGGATCGCGCGCCTGCGCCTTGGGATGTCGCCGGGCATGGCCGCGCTGGGTGACCGCGACGGCGGCGAGCTGCTCGGGTGTCACGCCCCATTCATGCATGTAGCGCCTTGCCACCAGGGCATAGGCGGCGGGGATCGAAAGCCCGTAGGGCCGCTCGTACTCCGGGTGTCCGACATCGGCCAGGGCGGCGACCGTGCCGTCACGGCTCAGGCCGCTCAGCCGGTTGTCGCCGCAGACCGCGAGCACATGGCGGCAAACCCCGGCCTCGATCAGCGCCGCGGCCTGCATCACCATCACGCACGCGGTGGCCCCGCCGGCCTGGAGCGCCGTGCTGTAGGATGGCGCGATGCCGAAATACTCGTTGAAGACGGACGACAGCATCAGGTGCGGCTCGCTGATCGAATAGGCGCAGAGCACGCCGTCGATCTCGGATGGCGCCAGTCCCGCATCGGCAAGCGCGGCGGTGGCCGCGTCGGCGTGCAGCCCCATGACGCTGGCCCCCTCCACCCGCCCGATGGCGGTGTCGGCCACGCCGGTGATCACGGCGGCGCTCATCGCCACCCCCGTTCCGGCGCCTGGGCGCCGGGCTCACAAATGCACATGAGTGGCATGCGCCTCCTCCTGATGACGCGACCGCAGCGACGTCGGCGGCATGGGGACACCGGCGAGCAGAGCGCCCAGCCGGCGGGTGGTGTCGCGCAGGTCGGCCCCGACGGACGCGATCGTCTCGCCGCTGCACTGCGCTGTCAGCGCGATGGCCGAGATGGCGAGGAAGGATTGGCCGTCGGCGTCCAGTACGACGCTCGACACCGTGGTGACGCCGCGTGCGAAGCCGTCGCGATCCACGGCGAAGCCGGTGGTCCGGGCTTCGTCGACCTCGGTCAGGAACTGCTCGAAGGGAACCGTCTGGTCCTGGCGGATCTCCCCGTACTGGCGCTTGAGTTCCGTCTCCGAAAGGCCGGTGTGCGCCGCCATGCAGCGTCCGAGCGCCCCGACCAGCAAGGGGAGACGGTGCCCCATGCGCATGTGGATCTGGATGGTCGAGGACGCCTCCGCCCGGTCGACCAGCATGACGCGCGTGTCGCTCACACGGAGCCAGGCGGTCATCGGCATGTGCCAGGTGGCGGCGAGGCGTTCCAGCTCCGGATGGATCTGACGAAGCGAACCGACCTGATCGAGCGCGTGCCCGGCCAGCTCGACGATGCCGACCCCGAGCCGGTACGTCTTGCCCGCCTCGTCGAAGCGCACGAGCCCCTCGCTGGCGAGCGTCTTCAGAATGTTGAAACAGGTGCTCGGGTTGAGCTTGAGGCTGCGCGCAACCTGCGCCCCGGATACGGCCGCGTGCTGCGCACCCAAGTAGCGCAGGATCTCAAGAGCGTTCAGTACCGCGCCAACCGGCTTTCCGCTTGGCAACGACGGGGCGCTCACCTTCCCTCCCATTTGCGGCATCTTGTCCGCTCCATTCTCTATAGAGAATATTATTCTGTATAAAGATTGTTGCGCGGAACTGTTCTTGCCGTCAACGCGGATTGTTCTGTACGCTAACTATCTTTTGGCATACTCCGGTATGGTTGTAGGGACGTGACGCAGCCACCCGCCGAAGCGGCGGCGAGGTTGATGCGTCATACAAGGGAGAGGAGGTCACCCCTCTTCGGACAGCCGCTGCTCCGCCATGGCGCGCAGGCGCGCGCGCTGGATCTTGGTTCCGTTGGCGCTTTCGGTCGTCGGGAATGCCTCCAGCGGCCAGACCCGGTACGGCACCTTGAAGCCGGCCATGCAGGCGCGCGCTCGGGCAAGGAGCACGTCCGGCTCGATGGCGGCAGCCGGTTGCGGAATGACGAAGGCGACCGGCTTCAAGGCCGTGCCCACGGGGACCGCCACGACCTGGGCGTCGGCCACCCCCTGGAAGGATTTGAGGACGTCCTCAATCTCGACCGGATTCACGAGATGGCCGCCCAGGCGTATGGCGTCGCCCTTGCGGGTCTCGTAGACGAAGGTTCCATCGGGCCGCACAGAACCGATGTCGCCCGTCCGGAAGAAGCCGTCCGGCAGAAGAACCTCCGCCGTCGCGTCCGGATCGTCGAGATAGCCGGTGAAGTTGCCGGGCGAGGCGATCTCGATCTCCCCCTTCTCACCGGGCGGCAGCGGTTCTCCGGTATCGACGTCGCGCACGCGCACCGCCGCCAGCGCGCCCGCCGACGGCTGCCCGCCGGCAAGGATACGCTGTTTGAACGGCAGTGCCTCCGGCTGGATCGCGAACAGCGCCTGCACCTCGCTCGACCCGTAGAGCCCGACGAGCGGCACGCCGCGCCGCCACGCCTCGGCGGCCAGGTCTGCGGCACCGGGCTGGAAGGCGGCGAAGCCGAACAGGCGGGCGCTCGGGAAGGGC
>JAEYOB010000303.1 GCA_023412175.1 Pseudomonadota bacterium
AACCTGCCCCCGCAACCCTCCAGCCCCGTCATGCCGCGCCGTTGGCGCCACCCATCAACGCGCCTTCGGGCAGCCGCTCCAAAACGCTGATGAATGATCCGGGCTAGCAGGGCCGGAAGGCAACATGATTCGCCAGGAAGCTACGCCCCTCGGCGAGAGCGATCTACTGGACCGAGTCCCTCCTCAGGTTATCTGCCCCTTGGCTTCGGGGCAGATAACCTGTCTATGGGCAGCGTGCCGCGACGCTGTATGGCCTGATCGTGACCTGTTCAGAGCGCGGATCAAAACCTCCCTCCGACACGCCAAAAACCGTTGGTGCACCTCAGATCGGAATAGGTTTTGATGAGCGCTCTCAGTCCCAGGGTGAGGGTGAGCGTCTTCATAGGGTTGCTCGATTAATCAAGAAGATCCACCCCTATTAAGGATTGAAAGCTCATCAGCGTACGGCCCTCGTTCTCATGCAGCGGAAATGGTACGCTCAGCTCGACGGCGCACCACACTGTCGGCATCGTGGTCGTGGGGGCGGTCGCGTTCGGGAAGTGGCCCAGCGCCGTTGCGGGCGCGAATGGCGTTGAGGGTCGGGGGCGTGTAGCTGATGATGCGCGCCGACACGATCATGTCGTGCACGCGCCGCTCGCTCCAGGGCTCGTCGCTGCCGTCGTCTGTCAACGTGTCGCCGTCTTCGTTGACCAGTTCGACGCACCCGGCTTCGGCAATTCGGTCCACCAGCTGATCGATGGCGTGCCTGATCACGCTCAAGCCGATGGTATTTCCGCCAACGTTGAAAACGATGGTCTTCCGATAGTACCAGAGTTGAAGCATGACCTCGACATGGTGCTTGCCCCATTCGCGGTTCGGCCCGTTGATGTCGATGATGGCCGCCATGATGAGGCCTTTCGGTTCAATCGCGACGTTGACGGGGATTACGGCTGGATACGGCGCGGAACGCTGCCAGTGCGACGAGGCACACGCCCAGGACGGCGCCGATCTCCCATGAGCCGTGGCCGTGACGATGCATCACATGGCCGCCAGTCCCTACCGCGGCGATGCCGATGACGATTGTCCAGGCCGGCACGACGGACATGGCTTCCTCCATCCCCCGTTCCGCCTTCACATCGGTGCCGGCGGAGCGTCCGATCCCATCGCCTTGAACAGGTCGTAGATGCGCCGGCGCACCGGCTCGTTCCGGATGCGGTAGTAGGCGCGCACCAGTTCCAGCGTCTCGCGCCGCGTCATGATGCCAGCCTCCGCACTGTCGTTGGGCACTCCATTGGCGCCGGGGTGGCCGCGCTCCGCCAGGATCCCGGCCGGCATGTCGTCGAAGAAGAACGACACCGGCACATCAAGAACCTGGCCGAACTGCCAGAGCCGGGAGGCCGACACGCGGTTGCCGCCCTTCTCGTACTTCTGGATCTGCTGGAACGTCAGGCCGACGGAGTCGGCGAGCGCCGTCTGGCTCATGCCCATCAAGGTACGCCGAAGCCGGATCCGCGATCCGACATGAACGTCGACGGGGTCGGGTCCTCCCGGATCATCCTCGATGCTGTTGGACATGGCCTCTCTCTGCATGTCGTTGAGGAGGCGTGACGCCTCCCCGTACAGCATAGCCGTGGCGGCTTCCGGATTTCGCGCACCCGTGAGCGCAGCTGCGAGAGAAAGGAGCGCACGCGTTCCGAGGGCAACGCGGCGCTCGAGCGTGATCGGGACGGATGCCTTTTACCGCTCCGTCGATCGGGTGCGGCGGCGGGGCTGGGGAGTCCATTTGGCGGCAACCGCCTCAGCCAGGAGTTCGATGCCGGCCTTCAGGGCGGGCAGCGACGAAGCCCGCGACGTGTCGCTTTCCCACTGGGCGGCGAGCGCCGCCGACGCCGCCAGACGTTCCCGGATTTCCTCCGGCTCCATCGTCCGGATCACCGCGTCCGCCCTGCGGCGGCCCTCCGCCGTCGGCTCGGCGTAGAAGGGCTGGACTGGTGCCGGCGTCCCTCCCTGGGGTTCACCCGGCTCCGGGGCCAGCGGGCCCGCCAGACGGTAGGAGCTGTTCTTGCTGCCGCCGGGATTGGCGGCCAACAGTCCCTTGGCCAGCAGGTCCGCAATGTCCCGCTGGGCCGTTGCCGGGCTGCAGTCGGCCAGCTTCGCCCATTTCGGCGTGGTCATGAAGCCGGCCCAGTCGGGATCCAGCATGCGGACGAGGACGGCTTCCTGCCGCGGGGTGACCCCGGCCTCCCGCGCCTGGTCCAGCATCCTGGTCCGGCGGAGCACGCTGACGATCGCCGTCTCCGCCTCGCGCGCCGAGCGGTCGTAGGCGTCGACGAACCAGGCCAGCCAGCCGGTCACGTCGCCATCGCCCCGCTGGGTCTCCTCCAGCCGGTTCCAATAGCCTTCACGGTCGCCGGCGATCGCCCGCGACAGGCTGAGAAGCCGCTTCGGGACGCTGCCGTCCTGCGCGAGCGCCCGGTCGGCGATCGCCCGGCCGACGCGCCCGTTGCCGTCCTCAAAGGGGTGGATGGTGAGGAACCAGAGCTGAGCCAGGCCGGCCCGCAGCACCGGATCGAGCGCCCCGCGTTCGGCCGGATCGTTGAACCACGCCAGGAAGCGCGCCATCTCCCCCGGCACGGCTTCGGCCGGAGGAGCCTCGAAGTGCATGACCGGATTG
>JAEYOB010000306.1 GCA_023412175.1 Pseudomonadota bacterium
AACCGGCGGTGCGTGGCGCGGGCGACGGGTTGGCGCGCTGCCAGCGCTACAGGGCCGCCGCGGCGATGGCGCGCACGGAACCGGCACTCGCCCCGGCATCCCCGGACGGCGGCGGGTTCGTGATGCGCGGCCCCTTCAACCGCTACACCGGGTATGGCCATTTCTGCCGCCGGCTGATCCAGACGCTGCGGACGGCCGGGGTGCCTCTCCATGCCATAGGAATCACCGGCCCGGAATCCTGGCCGGAGAGCAACCTCGACGGACCGGTCCCGGCGCGGGCCGTGGTGAACTGCCTGATTCCGCTCGCGACGGAACCGGTGCCGGGTCTGGCCACCGTCACCTTCTCCATGTTCGAGGGGACGCGCATTCCGATGGCCTGGCGGCGGCAGAGCGAGTCGAGCGACCTCGTCCTCGTGCCCACCGAATCCTCCCGCCTCGCCTGGGCGGCGCAGGGCTTCCCGGAGGAGCGCCTGCGGGTCTGTCCGCTTGGCGTCAACGTGGAGGATGCGGTGGCGGAAAGCGGGAGCGCGGCCGTCCCGACCCTGGTGGATCCGGCCGGACGGCTGGTGTCGAGCTACCGGCATCGCTTCCTCAACATCTCCGACTTCGTTCCGCGCAAGAACATCCTGGGCCTTCTGAGGGTGTGGCTGCGCAGCACGGTTCCGTCCGACGACGCGGTGCTGATGCTGAAGCTGGGCAAGGGGGGCGAGACGACGATGCGCGCCGAACTCGGCGCGCTGCTCCGGCTTGCGGAGGCGGGGACTGGAAAGCGGTTGGCGGAGGCGGCGCCGATCAATCTCATCGACCTGTCGCTCAGCGATGCCGGGATGACCGGCCTGTACCGCGCGGCGACGCATTACTGGAGCATGTCGCACGGCGAGGGCTGGGACCTTCCCATGTCCAAGGCGGGGGCGATGGGCCTGACGCTCATCGCGCCGCGGCATTCCGCCTATGTGGATTATCTGGACGACCGGACCGCGCACATGATCCCCGCCACGGTCGGGCCGGCCCTCCTGCCGGGGGGCGAAGCTTTCTATCCGCCGTTCCACGGCCTCGACTGGTGGATACCGGACGAGGACGCCGCGTCGGCGATCCTGACCAGCATCATAAGGGGCGACGGTGAGCCGAGGTCCGCCCAGGAGCATCTGCTGCAACACTTTACCTGGGAGCGTTCGGCTGCCCGACTGCTCGCCATCCTGGACGAGGCTGGGCTGCGCGGATGACGACCGATCCGGCCGCGGGGTTCGCCGCCGCGCTCGCCCATCACGAAGCCGGGCAGCTCGACATGGCGGAAGCCGGCTATCGCGCGCTTCTGGCGCACCATCCCACCCACCCTCACGCAAACAACAATTTGGCCATCCTCCTCCGGGGGAAACGGCTTTGGAACGAAGCGGTCGCGCATTACCGGAGGGCGATCGCGGCGCTGCCGGAGGACGCGCCGGTGCGCGGCAACTTCGCCTGCGCGCTGGAGGAGCAGGGGCGGCACGCCGAGGCCATCGCAGCCATGCGCGTCGCGCTGGCCGTGCAACCCGGCCATGCGGACGGCTGGTTCAACGCCGGCAACATGCTGGGCTCGGCCGGTGACACCGGTGCGGCGAAAACGGCGTATCGTCGGGCGATCCGCATCAATCCGACGATGGGGGGGGCGTACAGCAATCTCGGCGACGTCCAGCGGCGCAGCGGCGAGGTAAGCCTCGCGGTCCTCAGCTACCGGACGGCCATCCGCCTGCAACCGGACCTGCCGCAGCCGTTCGTCAACCTGAGCGAGGCCCTGAAGGACCAAGGTCGCGTAACCGAGGCGATCATCATCCTTCAAGACGGGCTGGAACGGCATCCCGGCCTTGCCCTTCTCCATTCCAACCTGCTGCTTGCCCTCCACTATTCCCCCTGGATTCCACCCGAGGTCATCGCCCGCGCGCACGCGCACTGGAACGAACGGCACGCGCGGGCGCTGCCGAGCCGCCGCGTGCCCTTCACCAACGACCGCGCCCCGGATCGCCGCCTTCGGGTGGGCTATGTCTCCCCGGATTTCTGCAGCCACGCCTGCGCCCAGTTCATCGAGCCGCTGCTGCGCTGCCATGACCGGGAAGCGGTGGAACTCGTCTGCTACCCGACTTCGCCAAGACAAGACGACACGACGGAGCGGATGAGGGGGCTTGCCGATACGTGGAGGCCGCTGACGGACCTGGACGAGGATGCGGCGGCCCGGTTGATCGAGCACGACCGGATCGACATTCTGGTCGATCTGGCCGGGCACACGGCTGGCGGGCGCCCGCTCCTGTTCGCACGCAGACCGTCCCCGATCCAGGTCACATGGCTCGGCTATCCCGACAGCACGGGGATGCCGGCGGTGGACTACCGGCTGACCGACGCCATCGCCGACCCGCCGGGGGTCACCGAGGGTTGGCATGCCGAACATCTGATCCGCTTGCCGGGTGGCTTCCTCGCCTTCGAATCACGATCCGCCGCCGGCCCCCCGAGCCCGCCCCCGGCGCAGGCGAACGGCTTCGTCACCTTCGGCTCCTTCAACAACATCGCCAAGGTAACGCCGGAGGTCCTGCGGCTCTGGTCGGCCATCCTGACCGCGC
Organism: Pseudomonadota bacterium; assembly: GCA_023412175.1. Taxonomy (GTDB): domain Bacteria; phylum Pseudomonadota; class Alphaproteobacteria; order Azospirillales; family Azospirillaceae; genus Azospirillum. The sequence continues at coordinate 2,589 of JAEYOB010000306.1, forward strand.
TGCCGTCCTCGCGCCTGGTGCTGAAAAGCAGCGCCTTCGGGGACCGGCCGACGCGCGACGATTACCTTCACCGGTTCGCCGGACATGGCGTGGAGGCCAGCCGTGTCGAGCTTCTGCCGCAGATTCCATCGGTCGACGACCATCTGCGGCTCTACGACCGGCTGGACATCGCGCTGGATCCCTTTCCCTACAACGGCACGACCACGACCTGCGAAGCTCTGTGGATGGGCGTGCCGGTCGTCACGCTGGCCGGCCGTCACCATGTGGCGCGGGTGGGCGCCAGCCTGCTGACCCATTGCGGGCTCCCGGAACTGATCGCCGGCAGCGAGGCCGATTATGTCGAGACGGCGCTGGCGCTGGCACGGGATCCGGCGCGCCTGACCGCCTTGCGGCTCGGCATGCGGGAGCGGCTGGAGCACTCGCCTCTGGGCGACCGCTGCGGCTTCGCGCGGTCGGTCGAGACGGCCTACCGGAGTATGTGCCACCGCTGGGTGGGGGTGGGCGACTGACCCCCCGCCGGTTCAGCGGCCCGTCCGGCGCCGCACTTCGTCGCGCAGGGCCTCGACCGCCCTGTCGAACACCGGCCGCCAGTCCAGATCGACGCCTTGCCGGAACAGGCGCATCGACGGGTACCAGGGGGTCCATTCCCCCGTGAAACCATAGATCCAGTAAGGCACATACTGGACAAGGTTCCACACCGGCCGGCCCAGAGCACCCGCCAGATGGGCAACGGAACTGTCCGTCATGATGACAAGGTCGAGTTGCTCGACCATCGCGGCGGTGTCGGCAAAGTCCTCCAGGTGCGGTCCGAGGGGCACGACCAGCCGCTGAGCCGGCCCCATTTCCGCAAGCTCGGCTTCCGGCGGGCCTTTCTGAAGGCTGTAGAGCCGGACGCCGGGAACTTCCGCGAAACGCAGGAAAGGCGTGAGACTGGTTGCGCGGCGGGCATTGTCGGCAAAGGTCACCCGGCCCGACCACACGATGCCGACGCGGACGGTGCCCGGTTCCGGTGCGCCGAGAAGCCGTGACGCCTTCCGCCGCGCCTCCTCCGGCACCGTCAGCCGAACCGGCGGCGGGATGGTGGCCAACGTGGTGTCGAAGAGCCGCGGCAGATCCATCTGGGACGCCTCGACGTCGCCGCTGACCGGGCTGCCCCAGTTCCTGTACTCGTCGATGTCCGAGGCGGACAGCACCCGCCTCAGTTCCGCATGTCCCTCATACAGCACGCGGCCGCCGCAGGCCTTCACCAAGGGCAGGTAGCGCGCCATCAACAGGGCATCGCCAATCCCCTGCTCCGACGTCAGGAATACCGCCCGTCCGTCCAGGGCCTTACCATCCCAGGCGGGCAGCGAGGCGGTCCGCCCATTGTAGGAGGACAGGAAGCGGCGCGCCTCGTAATCGTGGAAGCCATGCACATAGTCGCCGATCTGCAACCGGGTGAGAGCCCGCTCCCAGCGCAGGGACAGGTCGGGTGCCGCCGCCATTGCCCGGTCGATCATTGCCAACGCCTCGGCGAAGCGGCCGGCTTGACGCAGGCCCACGACAGAGTTGAACAAAACGCTTAGGTTGTTCGGATCCCGCCGGCGCGCCTCCTCCTGCGCGGCCACGGCCTCCACCAAGCGGCCCGCCTCGGTCAGGGCATTGCCCAGGTTGGTCCATATGCTGCCGTTCTCGGGTGCGTGCTCCAACGCCCGGCGGTGGCAGGCGATCGCCTCGTTCAGTTTGCCGGACCGGCGCATCAGAACGCCCAGAGTGCTCCAGGCGCCACCATCGCCCGGATCCGCGAGCAGAGCCGCACCTATCGAGGATAGCATTTCTTCATTAGCAATTCCACTTTCGCTCGCGTTGCGGGCATCTCCAATCATTTAACCACCTTCCATTGCTTCCACGGACAACGCCTGGGAAATGGCTCTACCGATAATTGCGATGCTAAAGTAAACGCAAGTAAAATCATATCATTTACTTTCACTTCTCTTTGAGGATGGGGATATTTTCACCAACCCATCACTTCAATAATGGTTAATTTACCATTAACAAACCAAACCGTCACAAAGTGTCGCAATTTAATTTTAGACTTTCTTGACAATATCATCGTATGCTGTTCGCGGCCCTTTCACGTTCGGGCCGGCTTGTTCTTTTTTCATATTTTCCTAACCAATTCAACCTTGGGGCGAGTTGGTTGGGCGTGAAAACGTAAAGCTTTCGCTTGAAAGCTCATATATGGGGTCTGTCGTGGCTGCTGGACAAACGCTGACGCTGCCTGTTGGTGCAACGGATTACATCTTCGCCAAGGGCGAAGCGTGGACCGGCATCGTCGGAACCGGCACGCGCGGCATCACCCTCCAGACGTCGGGCAACACGCTGTCCGTCTCGCGACTCGACCACATCACCGGCGGCGTAAATTCCCCAGGCTCGGGGAAAAAGGACGTGGTCACGCTGCTGCCCTACAACGGCGGCAGCACCATCAGCGTGCGGCTGCTGGAGACGATGTACGGCGGCAGCGGCCGCGACGTGGTCCTCGTGGCCAGCACCGGCTCCACCATGGCGGTGGAGAGCATCGAGACGATCATCGGCGCCTCCAGCGGCACCAACCTGATCGCCCTGACCAGCACGGCCGGCAACACCATGTCGGTCGGCTACCTCAAGTCCATCATCGGCGGCGCCGGCAACGACATCATCACCTTCGGGGCGGGCGGCCAGGTTGGGACCACCACCGCGGTCACGATGGTGGAAAAGCTGATTGGCACCTCCGGCCTGGATCTCATCGCGACGGTCGGCGGGGGAAGCAACACCGTCGTCGTCGAGGGCATCGAGATATTCCTCGGCAATGCCGCCACCACCGTCAAGGACGTCGTGACGCTCGGCGGCGGCGGCACGATCGGCGTGTCGTACATCGAGACGCTGATCGGCAGCAGCGGCCGTGACGTGGCGACCTACGCCTACAAGACCGGCACGCTGGACATGAAGGCCGGCAGCGGCACGGTCGCCGTGTCGTCGATCGAGATGATCGTTGGCGGCATCAGCAACAAGGGCACCGCCGTCCTGCTCGACGTAGGCACCACGGTGACGGTGGCCAGCCTCAACACCCTGATCGGCGGCAGCGGTAGAGATGCCGTCACCATGACCCTGCTGGACGGGTCGCCGATCGTCGGCTCCCTGCCCATCGCGTGGAACACGGTCGGCAACACCATGCAGGTGTCGCTGCTGGAGACCATCATCGGATCGTCCGGCGAGGACGCGGTGGTGGCGCTGCGGAACGAGGACGCCACCATGCGCGTCTCGGCGGTCGAGACGCTGGTCGGCCGTACGGGCGTGGAAACGATCCTTCTCGGCGCCGGCGGCAACACGGTCTCGGTCGAGGGGCTGGAAACGCTGGTCGGCAGCACCGGAAAGGATGTCGTCGGTCTCACCACGGCCGCCTCGATGCGCGGCACGACCATGGCAGTGTCGGGTGTCGAGACGCTGATCGGCGGCGCCGGCACGGACGTGGTGATCTTCGACCAGCCTTCCGGCACGGTGTTAGTGTCCGGCGTGGAGACCGTGAATTTCGGAGCCGGGGGGCAGTCCCACGACATCCGCGGCGGCG
>JAEYOB010000322.1 GCA_023412175.1 Pseudomonadota bacterium
ATGTCAGCCATCACGCGCCGTGCTCCCCACCCAGCCGCGCGTCCACCGTGGGGCTGGGCGCCACCAGGTCGATGCGGCCGGTCAGGCGCTCGCGCAGGCCGGCGGGGTCGATGCGCAGTTCCTTCAGGATGGCGGGTAGCTTGGGCGCCAAGTAGCCGGCGGCGATCTCCACCAGCTCGGAGCGGGTCTTCACGTCCGTGAGGTCGCGTCCCTGTGCCAGCAGCACCTCGCGGGCGAAGGAGAGCGCCACCCCGGCGCCGTCCTCGAAGCGTCGCACCAAACGGTCCTCGCGGTCGATGTGCAGCCACGCGGCGCCGCGCTTGATGAGCCAGCCGAAGCCGGCCGACAGGACCAACAGCCCGAGGTCCACCACCATGGACACCACTTCCGGCGGGATGGGGATGGACCTGACCGCGTCGGCCGCCAGGGCGAAGCCGGCCGAGGCAAGAAGAAACGCCACGCCGCCGACCGTCACGCCGGCGAGGCCGGCAGCGGTGCGCAGCACGCCGGCGCCGGGACGGAGCAACAGGAAGACGCCGCCCGACAGGAGGGTGAGCGCCACCACGGCGGCCAAGGCGGCGGCGATGGCGTAGGGAGAGACGAGCAAGCCCATGGGGCCTCCTACAGGTGAGACGCCACCAGGGCGCGGAAGTTGGCGATGAAGTCTTCCGGCCGGCCCTTGCCCAGCCGGGTGTTGTAGACCTGCTTCCACACGCGGGCGTGCCCCTCCACGTCGCCGGGGGCGGCGAGGCGGACGGGGGAGCGGTAGTAGCAGAGGCGGGCCACCGCCGTGGCGTAGGCCAAGTTGGTGGCGAGTTGGGTCGCCGCGTCGGGATCGGGCGCCAGCAGGCGGTTCAGCCGGCCGCGCAGCTCCGGCTTGTAGGCCAGATAGTTCCGATACAGATCGTCCAACGTCGCCGGCTCGATCTGGAACAGGCCGTAAGCTGGGCCGAGGGTGCGGTCACCGCGGCCGGTGAACTGGTCAAGGGCGCGAAAGCCGCTCTCCTGGGCGGCGGTGCCCAGGAGCAACTCCACCGCCGCCGGGTTGTCGATGCCGGGAGCATCAGGGCCGGCGAGCCGGGCCAGCGTCGGCCCGATCACGAAGAGGCGCAGGTGAAGCGGGGATAGACCGGGTTGGGAAGTGGTCGCCATGGGGCCTCGCCATCAGCAGGACGGCAAGGACTGAACTCGTCACCCCTCACCACGTGTTCAGGCAAGGGTACGCGGGCGCGCGGGCGCGCGACGTGGGGTGACTTCTTCACCCCTTCTGGTTTGCGCTTTCGAGGTAGGAGAACAGGTCCGGCCCGTCCGGGGCGGTCGCGCGCTTCTTGCGCGGGACGCTGCCGCCGGCGTCGCGGATCTCGGCGCGGACCTTCTTCACATAGCGCTGGGTGCAGCCGGTTGCCAAGGCCGCTTCGCGCGTGCTGCCGCCGGTCTCCGCCAGAACCACCTTCAGGTTCCGCTGGGTACCGCGCGGCACGATGACCTTGCACCCGCCGAAGGCCAGCGACAGAGCGTTCAGCTTGTCCAGGCCGATCAACTTCGCCAGCGGGTGGTCGGCCTCTGGGTTCTTCGGGATGTAGGTCTCCACCCCGCCCACCGCTTCGGCAAGCGTCTGGGCCGCAGGGAGCCCGACGCGCTTGGCGATGATCTGAAGCATCACCGGCAGTGCGCGCAGCTCGTCCTGGTCGCTCATGGGGCCTCGGCGGGGCGGGACGCGCGGACGAGCTTGCCCAGCTCCTGGTGCAGCGGCGTCCAATCGGTGGGCAGCAGCGCCGACAGGGGCCGACGCGTGCGGGCGAAGGCAAATGCGTGCAGCGAGGCCGCCGGCAGTGGAACGCCGCGCCGGAGGAGGAGGCGCCACTGCCCCTCGGCGACGGCCAGACGCGGGTCGCGCGGCCGGCCGGGGGCGAAGGGCGACCAGTCCACGCCGGCCTCGCGCATCGCCATGTCCTTCAGCGCCTCGATAACCGTGGAGAGCTGGTCGGCCGTCGCCCACTGAAGGGCGTCCACGCCCGCCATGCGCTTGAGGAAGGCGGCCAGCGCCGCGTCCGAGGGGTTGTCGATGACGCCCAGGTGATGCAGGGACCACCACAGCGCGGTCACCTTGCCGACCAGCGGCCCCTCCGCGCGGCGGCGGGTCTTGCCGGCCTGGGCACCCTTGGCGGCCTGGGCAAGGCTGTTGAGGTGGTCCAGGGCGCTCCGCAGCTCAGCGTCGTTGCAGTCGGCCGCACTGCGCTTGGCGGTAATGCGCTCCAGCGTGTCCCGGTAGGAATCATCGTCCAGGCGGGCGGACTTCTTGGCCGCGTGGACGGCCGCGATCAGGCGGTTCCGGTTCTGGTCAGAGGCGGGGCGGGCCACGGCGTTACCTCCTAGCCTTGCGCAGCTTACGGCCGAAAGCTGCGCACTCGGCGCGCTGCTGCTTCAGGCCGGCGGCAAAGCTAAGGACATTGCCCAGGCCGGCGCAGTCGAACGGCTCGCGCGGCACGCAGTGCCCGAAGGCGGCAGCAAGGTCATCTGTGCTGAAGCTCTTGACCAGCTCGGCGAGCCGGCGGCCCTTGCCCTTTGCGGCGGCGGCGTAGGCGGCCACGATGGCATCGGTGGATGGAGCGGGGGTGCGTTTGGTCATCGGGACGCCTCAGTGTTTAAGGGTTCCCAGCGGATCAGTACGCCAGTGAACTCGGTGACGCCGGGGTGGTTGGCCCGCCAGAAGTCGGCCATGGCGCTGAAGTCGGCGAAGCCGTCGAAGTGGGCGAACTCGTCCAACTCGGAGGGAATGCGTAGATCAGCGTCCACCGGCATGGCCTCGATGCCGATCCGCGGGGCTTGGTCGCGCGTCGGCAGCCAGATCGTGATGGAGCTGGCGGCAACGCAGCGGGCCACGCCGATGCGGCGGCAATTCTTGGTTCGCATGGCCGCATAGAGCTGCATCGTCTCGCCAGGGCGAGCATGCCGCCGGCGCGGCGCGCGGATGGTCTGCCGCTTCATGCCCGGCAACAGCGGCCCCGGCTCCAGACCGGCCACGATGGGGTCGATGAACTGCTTTTTGAACGAGTAGGCCACCATCAGCGGCTCCCGGTGGTCAGGGCGGCCGGGCGGATAGAGCGCTCGGCGGCATCGTTGAAGACGGATTGAAGGGTCAGGGCGTCCATGCCGGCCTCGCGGGCGGTCTGGACCGACAGGGCAACCAGCACCGCCGGGTCCGCGTCCAGCCGGGCCGGGGGTTCGCGGCCCAGCAGCGCCACCGCGACGCGCAGTAGCAGCTCCACCAGTTCGCCGCGCACGGCCTGGGTCAGACCGGCGCCGCGCTTCAGACGCGCGGCGTAGATG
>JAEYOB010000335.1 GCA_023412175.1 Pseudomonadota bacterium
GGGCAGCCCGGTCCGCCGGGCTGCCCTTCTTGCCGTTACGGCGTCCCGCCGCCGCCGTCCTTGGCGTTGCTTTGCAGGTAGGTCCGCAGGAGACCGGCCTCCTCGCCGTCGAGCGGCGTCAACCGGATCATGGCGTTGAGCTTGCCGATCCAGTCGTTCGCCGTGTAGCTGCCGGGCGGATGCGGCACATGGCACAGCGAGCAGTTGTCGTCGTACATCCGCGCCCCGTAGGCCCACAGGGTATCCAGTTCCGCGACATAACCGCCGGCCCCGGTCCAGGCGACGAGGCGCACCTCGGTCCAGACCTGCTCGGTGTCCGGGTCGGTCACGGCGCGCAGCGCCTCCGCCCTGGCGACGGCCGCCTCGCCCAGCGTGGCGCGGGTGATGCGCTTTCCCTGGCGGGCGTACAGGATTTCCGGCGAGCCCTCGCGCTGCCAGCCCGTGATCTCGACCTTCGCAAACCCGTCCTCGACCGCGACGACCTTGACCGGCGTCGCGGCGACGATCCCTCCATCCGTGGCCTCCCCGTCCACCGCCACGCCGGGTGCCGGGCGGTCGAGGTGCAGAGCGAGACGGGTGAGCGCGTAGGCGGTGTCGCCGGGCTTGAGCGCGAACGTCTTCGCCGCTGCGGACAGCTCCGCAAAGTCCTTGCGATGGCCGGCGGCGACGTCGGGGAAGCTGTGGGCGATGCCCTTGTGGCAGTCGATGCAGGTCTTGCCCGCCTTCTGCGCCTCGCTCATCGCCTTGGCGGCCTTGGCGCTCTGCTTGTGGAAGTCCATCGCCTCGAAGGAATGGCAGTTGCGGCACTCCCGACTGCCGGTGGCGCGCATGCGGTCCCATTCGTGGCGCGCCAGCTCGTGGCGCTTCGCCTCGAACCTCTCCTTGGTGTCGATGGAGCCGAGCGCCCAGTGGTACAGCTCCTTGGTCGCCTGCACCTTGCGGATCAGCTTGGCCGTCCAGTCCCGCGGAACGTGGCAGTCCGAGCAGACCGCCCGCACGCCCGAGGCGTTCTGGTAGTGCGCCGTCTTCTTGTATTCCTCGTACACGTTGTCGCGCATCTCGTGGCACGAGATGCAGAACTCCATCGTGTTGGTCGCTTCCATCGCGGTGTTGAAGCCGCCCCAGCCGACGACGCCCGTCACCACGCCCAACAGACCGATCAGGGCCAGCGCCCGAAACCGGCCCGATACCAACCATCCCAACGCCATAACCGACCGCTCCCGATCGTGCACAAACCGGCCGCTTCCGTGCGGCCACAGGCAACTTCAAAACGCGCAGGGGGCCCGCCGGCATCGCAGCCGCCTGGCCCCCGTCTCACCTGGATCCCATCGTCATGGACGCGATCCGCGGATGTCCGCTCACTCGAACGGCTGCGGCCGCGGGGTCTTGTCCGAGGACGGCGGCAGGATCGGCATCGCGAAGGCCGGCTGGTCGCCGGTCAGCGTCTTCAGGAAGGCGACGATCTTGGCATTCTCGGCCGGGGTGAACTTCTTGCCGAGCTGGATGCGGCCCATGGTGTCCACGGCCTCGCCCAGCGTCGCCGCCTCGCCGTCGTGGAAGTACGGGTAGGTCAGCTCGACATTGCGCAGGGTCGGCACCTTGAAGTTGAAGCGGTCGGCTTCTTCCTTGGTGACCGCGAAGCGGCCTTCGGCCGGGTTCGAGGTCTTGTAGGGCTCGACCACGCCCATCTTCTGGAACGTGTTGCCGCCGGCCGCCGCGCCGTTGTGGCAGGCCGTACAGCCGGAGTCGTTGAACAGCTCGTAGCCCGCCACCTCATCGGAGGTCAGCGCCTTCTTGTCGCCCTTCAGCCACTTGTCGAAGCGCGAGTTCGGCGTGACCAGGGTCTCCTCGAAGGCGGCGATGGCGGCCGTCACCTCGGTGATGGAAATCTTGTCCTTGCCGAAGACCGCCTTGAATTCGGAGACGTAGGCCGGGATCGACTGCAGCACTTCGATGGCCAGGGTGTGCGTGGAGGCCATTTCACCCGGGTTGGCGATCGGGCCACCGGCCTGGTCCTGCAGCGTCAGCGCACGGCCGTCCCAGAACTGGGCGACGTTGAGGCTGGCGTTCAGCACTGTCGGCGAATTGATCGGACCCTTCTGCCAGTTGTGGCCGATGGAGGTCTTCAGGTTGTCGCTGCCACCCATGGACAGGTTGTGGCACGAGTTGCACGAGATAAAGCCGGACTTCGACAGGCGGGGGTCGAAGAAGAGCTTCTTGCCAAGCTCCACGACGCCGGGATTGGCGGCCTTCGGCGGATTGATCGGCGTGATCGGCCCGTCCACAGCGGCCTGCGCGCCGCCAGCTCCGCCGACCGCCATGGCGAGCATGGCCGCGAACGAAAGCGCAATACGCTTCGACATGTTTCTCTCCTCAATGATTCTAAGCTGCGAGCAAAACTCTTGAAACCACAGGGAAACTACGACTTTCGGCTAGCGTTTGGCGAGGCGCAGGGATGACGCGCGACAGAATGCCACACGTATCTAAGGGTTTTTTGCAGGACGGCTTGATGTTGGACAAATGGCCCGCGGGCCAAATGCAGGCGCCGCGCCCGACATCATCGGGCGCGCCAGTTGGCCGCTGCTTCCTTTAAGGGGAAAGTGGAGCGGGCTGTTGGACTCGAACCAACCTGTCCGGCCTGGAAAGCCGGTGCCCAACCTCTGGGCCAAACCCGCATCGCACGCCGGATCGTGCGGTAACGGCCACATCCGCTCAAGGGCACATAGGTAGCGCCCGCTTCGCGCCACGACTCGCCCGCAGCGGTAACGCCGATGGATGCCTCTTCACGCGGCGGCAGGCCGGGGCGGGGGCCGTGCGCCGCGGATGGCGGCACGCCCGAGGAATGGTCTCAAGGAATGGCCCCGAGGAATGACTTTGTCGGTGGCTCCTACTGCCGTATGCTTGACCGCAGAGACGCACGACGAGGCGCGCCCAACGCGCCCAGCGGAGACGCGATGGCCTGGGCTACGGGGGTCTATCTCGCCTATCTGTTCCTGCCGATCCTTCTGCTGATCGTCGGCTCCTTCGGCGACGTGTGGCTGAACACCATGCTGCCGACCGGGTTCACCGGGCGGTGGTACGAGGCCGTCTACCAGGACGGCAGCTTCCAGCGCGCCTTCTGGGTCAGCCTGCGCGTGTGCGCCGCAACCTGCGTGATCAACGCGCTGATCGGGGTGCCGCTGGCCTACGCCATATACAGCGCGGCGTCGCGCGGGGTGCGGGCGGCGGCGCGCATCCTCTACCTGCTGCCCATCGCCGTGCCGCCCATCGTTCTGGCCTTCGGCTTCGTGCTGGTGTTCTCCAGCGACACGCTGCCCTTCCTGGGCAGCACCGCCGTGCTGATCGGCGGCCACGTCGTGCTCACCCTGCCCTATCTGCTGCAGACGCTGGTCGGCGACATGCGCCACCTGCGCCTGGCGGAGCTGGAAACCGCCGCCGAGTCGCTGGGGGCGGGGCCGTTGCGCACACTGGTCGAGATCGTGTTGCCCAGCCTGCGGCACAGCCTCGCCACCGGCCTGATCATGGTGGCGGCGCTGTCCATCGGCGAGTTCCAGCTCGCCAACCTCGTCGCCGGCTTCCTGACGCGCCCCTACCCGGTGGTGCTGCTGCAAGCCTTCTACGGCGCCACCGGATTCGCCTGCGCGGCGACGGTGATCCTTCTCACGCTCGCCCTCGTCGCCTCGGCCGGCGGCGCGCTCAGCGCCCGCAGCGCCGCCGGAAGGACCGCCCAATGACCAGCCCCGTCATCGAACTCCGCGGCGTGAGCTACGCCTATCCCGGCGGCCGGGCGTCGGCGGTGGACGGCATCGACCTCAGCGTCGCGCCGGGCGAACTGGTGGCGGTGATCGGCCCGAGCGGCTGCGGCAAGTCCACCCTGCTGCGGCTGATCGCCGGTTTCCTGACGACGCAGGAAGGCCAGGTTCGGCTCGACGGGGCGGACGTCACCGGCCAGCCGGCGCGCGAGCGCAACCTGGGCGTCGTCTTCCAGACCTACGCGCTGTTTCCGCACATGACCGCCTGGGAGAACGTGGCCTACCCGCTCAAGGTGCGCGGCGTCTCCGCCGCGGACCGGCGCGGGCGGGCGCACGCCATGCTGGAGCGGGTCGGCCTGTCCGCCTTCGCCGACCGGCCGCCGGGCGCCCTGTCCGGCGGGCAGCAGCAG
>JAEYOB010000337.1 GCA_023412175.1 Pseudomonadota bacterium
CCTGTCTCGTGGGCTCGGACATGTGAATAAGAGACAGTAACACCGCGAAGGCGCCGACAATGGCGGCGCCCAGCCACGCCGACGGACGCACCGCCAGCGCCACCAGCGAACCCAGGACCACCAGCGACGCGGCGATGCCCAACTCCACCGACGGGAGTTCCACGCCGTTCAGGCCAAGCAGACCGCCAACCAGCATCATGCCCAGGAAGCTCAGCGGCACCGCCCACAGGGCGCGGCCGCCACGCTGCGCGGCCCACAGGCCGACGGTGACCATGGCGAGCAGATGGTCGACACCGCCGAACGGGTGCGCGAAACCATGCACGAAACCGGCGCCGTGCGCGTCTCCGGTGTGGGCGTGCGCCATCCCGGCCAGACCGATCATGCCGACGGCCAGGACCGCCCCAAGGGTACGCTGTGTCGTGTTCATCGCTGCGCCTCTCCGCTTTGCCCGTGTTCGGGCTTGTATGAAGTTCAGGGAATTTTTCATACGGGACCGGGGCGGTCAACAGCGATGCGCCGGGAGGGCAGCCGTGCTAACCACGCGCTTGACGAGGGACGGAGGAAGCCATGGAACGCGTCACCGTATCGCTGGACGACGACCTGTTGGCCCAGTTCGACGAGTACATCCAACGCACCGGCTATGCCAACCGGTCGGAGGCGGTGCGCGACCTGATCCGCGGCAAGCTGGAAGCCGACCGCCTGGAACGCGACCACGCACCGGATTGCGTCGCCTGCGTCAGCTACGTCTACGATCACCACGAGCGCGATCTGTCACGGCGCATCACCCAGGCGCACCACGACCATCACGACCTGACCCACTCGACGCTGCACATCCACCTTGACCACGATTCCTGCCTTGAGGTGGCGGTGCTCAAGGGGCGCACCGGTGCGGTCCGCGACTTCGCCAACGCCCTGATGGCCGAACGCGGCGTGCGGCACGGGCACCTGCATCTGGTGCCGGCCGACGTCAGCGTCGTTCCGCACCATCATGGACACGGCCACGCGCCGCACGTCCACCACCGCCCGAAGACGTGATCAGGCCGGCACGCCGAGCATGCGCTGCAGGGTGTCGAGGATGGTTTGCGGGCTGACCGGCTTGCGCAGGATCTCCAACGGGCGCCATGTCCCGTCGGTGAGGGCGTCGTCTTCGGATTCACTTCCCAGATACCCGGTCATGACGATCACCGGCAGCGTTGCGCTCATGCTCCGCAACTCGCGGATCAGGCTGCGCCCGTCCATGCGCGGCATGCGCAGGTCGGTGATCAGCGCGTCCACGGGATCGGCGCGCAGTCGTTCCACCGCCTTCAGCCCGTCTCCGGCGACGCTGACGCGGTAGCCCTTGCGCGACAGAAAATCCTCGATCGCCATGGCGGCGAGCACTTCGTCCTCGGCAATCAGGACATGGAACGGTTCGGAGGACGGCTCAGGCATGGGCAAGCTCCACATCGCGCAGCGACGGACGGGTTAGCGGCAGCGTGATGGTGAAGCGCACACCCCGCCGGCCACTGCCGTGCTCGACATTGGCCGCCTCGATGCGGCCGCTCATGGAATCGATGATCCCGTAACCGATGGACAGGCCGAGGCCGGAGCCCTTGCCGACCTCCTTGGTGGTGAAGAAGGGGTCGAAGATGCGGGAGAGCACCGCGTCGTCGATGCCGCCTCCGTCGTCGGTGACCGTGATCGTTGCTGTGTGCCGGTCGGCATGCACCTGGAGGGCCAGTTGGATGTGCCCCGCCTCGTCGTTGCGGCTCCGCTGGTCCAGGATGGCGTCACGCGCGTTGGACAGCAGGTTGAGCACCACCTGCTCCAACTGGAAGGGCCGGCCCCGCACCGTGCAGGGTTCGTTCGCCAGTTCGACGCCGACGGCGATGCCATCGAGTGCGTACTGGTGGCTGACCAGTTCCACCGCCGGCCGCACGCTCTCTACCGGGTCGAAGACCTGGAAGCCGCCGCCGTCGCGCCGGCTGAAGGTGCGCATGTGGTCGATGATCTTGCCCATCCGGTCGGTCTGTTCGCTGATCAGCGTCAGCACCTTCTCTCCGCGTCCCTGATCCAGGTCGCCGTCGCGCAGGCGCGACAGCGCGTTCTCCGCCCAGATGCGGATGATGTTCAGAGGCTGGCTCAACTCATGCGCCATGCCGGCCGCCAGCGTGCCCAGCGTCGCCAGCTTGGAAGCCTGCACCAGTTCTTCCTGCAAGGCCTTGCGTTCGGTGATGTCGCGGGCGCTGCCCAGCAACTGCACGACGTTGGCGGTCGCGTCGCGCACCGGAACCAGCACCGTGTGCCACGTCCGCCGGCCGGCGGGGAGGTCCAGGGTCTCCTCATAGTCGATGGCGCGGCCGGCAGCGACGCATGCGGAATAGCGCTCCTTCACCTGGGCCGCCAGCTCGGAGGGCAGCGTCTCGTCCACCGGACGGCCGCAGACCGAAGCCGGATCCAGCCCGGTGGCGCGGGCGTGTGCCGGGTTGATGGTGTCGATGACGAACTGGCCGTCCGGCCGCACGGCGACGACGAAGAGGCTTTCGGCAAGGTTGTTGAAGAAGCCGGTGTAGCGCTCTTCCGCCTGCCGCCGTTCCTGGATCTCACGCTGCAGGGCCGCGTTGGCGACCCGCAGTTCGACCGGGCTGGGCAACGCCAACGCCCGCGGCATCAGCAGCCACAGCGCCACCGCCGTCAGCACGGACACGAGCGCGGTCGCCGCCTTGAGCACGCCCTCAACGCCGTAGTCGGGATTCCACAGCGTCCAGACGCTGAAGAAGTGCGTCGTTCCGCAGGCAAGGATGAACGTCGCGAACAGCCAGAACACCCAGCTGAACGCCACGTCGCGCCGCTTCCAGATGAAATACACCAGCGCCAGGGGGATCGAGTAATAGGCGAGCCCGGTCATCACGTCGGAGGAGACGTGCAGCGCGAGCAATTCCGGCTGCCACAGGAGGCAGATGCCGTGCGGCAGGAATCCGCTGGTGTCGAAGATGCCGATCGGTCCGTCCGACATGCGTCCAACCTCTCAAAAGCGGCAAGCCGCCGTGCCATCTCTCGATGCCGCCCTTCAGGCCGGGGCGACTCTTGGCTGCAAGGTCCCGCGGTACGGTTCGCCCCAAGGTCGAGCACGGTGGTTGAGGTGTCAAGACGCCTTTCGTCCGACCGGCCTTGCTTCGAGACGCTTCGTGCCGGGCCCCGGCATCACTGCACAAGAAAAGGCGGCAATGTCCATTGCCGCCTTTTCCGTGCCACGCCGCGGGAAAGAAGGCTAAGCCGCCGTCTGGACCTTGCGGTTCTGCTCGCGCGTCTTCAGGAAGCGCAGGGTCGGAAAATCCTCCTGCGTGCGATTGAGATGCCAGGCGTTGCGTGCCAGGAACACCAGCGCACCGTCATGGTCCTCGCCAAGCGCCGAGCGGTTGAGGTCGATGAACTTGGCGAGCGCCGCCTTGTCGTCGGTCTCGATCCAGCGGGCGGCGTCCACCCCTGCCCCCTCGAACTTGGCGGCGATGCCGTACTCGGCCTCGATGCGCGCCGCCAGCACCTCGAACTGGAGCGGGCCGACGACGCCGACGATCCAGTCGGCACCCGACAGCGGCTTGAAGACCTGGGACGCCCCCTCCTCGGCGAAGTGCTCCAGCGCCTTGCGCAGGTGCTTGACGCGCATCGGGTCGTCCAGGCGCGCGCGCTGCAGCAGCTCGGGCGCGAAGCTCGGCACGCCGGTGAAGCGGATCTCCTCCCCCTCGGTCAGCGTGTCGCCGATGCGCAAGCTGCCGTGGTTGGGGATGCCGATGATGTCGCCGGGCCAAGCCTCCTCGGCCAGCTCGCGGTCGCGGGCGAGGAACAGAACGGCGTTGTTCACCGCCAGCAGTTTGCCCGAGCGCATGTGCTTCAGCTTGGCGCCGCGGCGGAACTTGCCCGAGCACAGGCGGACGAACGCGATGCGGTCGCGGTGGTTCGGGTCCATGTTGGCCTGGACCTTGAACACGAAGCCGGTGACCTTCGGCTCGTCAGGCTGGACGGTGCGCGGTTCGGCCGGCTGCGGGCGCGGCGACGGGGCGTTTTCGGCAAGGCCGGTCAGCAACTCCTGCACACCGAAGTTGTTGATGGCCGAGCCGAAGTAGATCGGCGTCAGGTGGCCGGCGCGGTATTCGTCGAGATCGAACGCCGGCATCAGGCCGCGCACCATCTCCACGTCCTCGCGCAGCTTGGCGACGGCGTACTCCGGCAGCAGCTCGTCGAGCTTCGGATCATCGAGGCCGTTGCACTCCACGCCTTCGCTCACCTCGTCGCCCTTGGTGCGGTCCATGAGGATCAGGCGGTCGCGGATCAGGTCGTAGCAGCCCAGGAAGTCGCGGCCCATGCCGATGGGCCAGCTCGCGGGCGTAACGTGGATCTGCAACGCCTCCTCGATCTCCGAGATGAGGTCGAAGGGATCGCGCGCCTCGCGGTCCATCTTGTTGCAGAAGGTGGTGATCGGCACGTCGCGCAGGCGGCAGACCTCGAACAGCTTCAGGGTCTGCGCCTCGATGCCCTTGGCGCCGTCGATGACCATCACCGCGCTGTCCACCGCGGTCAGCGTCCGGTAGGTGTCCTCCGAGAAGTCCTCGTGGCCCGGCGTGTCCAGCAGGTTGAAGGTGCGACCGTCGTAGTCGAAGGTCATCACCGACGCGGTCACCGAGATGCCGCGCTCGCGCTCCACCTTCATCCAGTCCGACTTGGCGCGCCGCTGCTCGCCGCGCGCCTTCACGGCGCCGGCCATCTGGAT
>JAEYOB010000413.1 GCA_023412175.1 Pseudomonadota bacterium
GTCTGGGACCGGCCGCGGGAGTCTGGGAGGAAGGAAGGCAGCAGGGGGACACGTCCGTCTGCCTCGAACGCACCATAGCCCCACAATGGGGAGCCGGCTGTGAGGTCGCCCACATCTACAGCTTGAAGAAGCTTCGCAGGCGGGCAAGCAGATCATGCGGTGCGCTGTCCTGCGCCTCCAGGCCGGGCGTACCCTCCGCCTGGCGCTGAAGGCTGTTGCGGTTCTGCCGCTGGGCCATGAGTTCGGCCAGTTGCGTCGCCAGTTCCGGGCGGCGGCGCAGCACGGGGTCGAGGTGCGTCTTGTCCAGTTCGTAGACCACGGCATCGGTGTTGGCGATCACCGAGGCGCTGCGCGGCTGGCCGGTCAGCAGCGACATCTCGCCGAACACATCGCCCGGCCGCATGCGGTCGAGCAGCATGGTGCGTCCGTCGAACGCCATCCCGACGTCCAGCACGCCCTCAGCCACGATGAACAGAGAGCTTCCTTCGTCGCCCTGGCGCACGGCGGTGGTGCCGGCCGGCAGTTCCTGGCGGTGCAGGGCTTGCGCCAACTCCTCGATTTCCTCATCGCGGAAGGCGGAGAACAACTCCAATTGGCGGAGCAGACTGCGGCGGAGCGTGCCCGGTACCCGTGCGCGGGATTGCGGCCGGCGGGCACGGACATCCTGCTTGGGATGGGCCAGTTCGATCCCGGCGCGCGTCAGATGCTGGAGGATGGTGCTCGCAACGGCATCGCGGCAGGCCGCCAGCCGGCCGAAATCCGCCACCCAGAAGCGCGCCTGGTAAACGACGCCGTTCGGTCCGATGGAGTCAACCATCACGTCGGGCCGTGGGTCGCTGAGCACGCCTTCGGCGCACACTAGGGCCGAGAGGAGGATCCGCTTGGCCCGCACCACCGGCACCTCTTCATCCAGCGTGATCGCAACGGATGTGCGGAAGCTCGCCCCCGGCCGGCTGAAATTGACGAAGCGGCTGCCGGCGACGACCCCGTTTGGGATGATGACGGCGGTGCCATCCGTGGAGATCAGCCGGGTGGCCCGCCAGTTGATCTCATCCACTTGGCCGGACACGCCCGCCCCCAGTTCGATCCAATCGCCGATGCGGTAGGGGCGTTCGATATTGAGCGCGATGCCGGAGAAAATGTCGGCGATCATGTTGCGCAACGCGAAGCCGAGGACAGCGATCAGCACGCCCGAGGTGGCAAGCAGCCCGGTCACCGGCTGATCCAGCACCGAGCCGAGGATGGCGAAGAGCGCCACCCCGTAGATGAGCGCGCGCAGCAGATCGGCCAGCAAACGGGGAATTGGTGGTGGCCGCCCGGCCCGTGTCGGCCGGGCCACCAGCACGTCCAGCGCGCGCGACCCGAGCCACGCTGCGGCCAGCCACGCCGCCACAGCCACCGCCATGCCGGTGGCCTGCGCCGCCGCTTCGCCGAGCATCGGCTGGATCCGGTCGTGCAGCCAGGGCTTGTGCATCGCCGCGGCCGCCAGAACCGCGATCAGCACCCCTGGCGGCAGAAGATGGCGTGACGGCCTCAGTGCAGCGGGGCCGCTTTGATGGACGTCTCGCATGCGGGATCTCCGGCCGTCGCGCGGCGCGTCCTTCGACGATGGCACGCCCTATGGCGCGGTCAACGCCGCAGAGGGGGACTGGATGGGAGCAAAGGAGGGGAGGGCAACGGCCGGCGCGCTTGCCGAATCGGGGGGCGCCGCGCACCGGATAGGGCGTCCGGCCGCCCCTGAAATGGTGTCGTTTTGTTCTTAATGGATTACCCAGAAATACTGTGGCGGTTCCCTGCTCGGCCGAAGACTAAGATAGTTGTCATCGGGTCAAAGTGGGGGTGTGTCATGATGCGGATCGCTGCATTTATGCTCAGCGCCGTGCTGCTGGCGCCTGTGCCGGCGCCGGCCCAAACCCAGGCCCCGGCGCAAGCTCAAGCCCCGGCCCAACGGGAAAAGGCGCCCGACGGCGCCCGCGCCTACATCATCTGGCCGGCAGACGGTGCGGTGATTCAAGGCGGAAAGCTCTGGGTCCGCATGGGTTTGCAGAACATGGGCCTGACCCCGGCCGGCATCCGGAAGCCCGACGCCGGACACCACCATCTGTTGATCGACACCGAGTTGAAGAACCTCGACGAGCCGATCCCGAATAACAAGCAGAACCTGCATTTCGGCACCGGCCAGACCGAGGCCCGGATCGAACTCCCGCCCGGCCGGCACACCCTGCAGATGGTGCTGGGCGATGCCGACCACGTGCCGCACGACCCGCCAGTGGTCTCACAGAAGATTACCATCATCGTCCCGTAGAACGGACGGCGCACCCGTCCAGGGAGGACACCATGAAGCTGTGGAAAGCCGGATTGCTGGGCGCCGGGCTGGCGCTTGCTGCCGTGACCCTGCCGCTCGCCGAGGCAACGGCACAGATCGACGTCCCCCTCAACCCGACAATGGGCGCCGATCCGGTGCCGGCTCCGGAAGCGGCCCCCGCTCCGGAAACTGCTCCCGCCCCGGCACCGGCCCAGAAGGCGAAGCGCGTTCCGGGACGCAAGGACGCGTATGTCTACATCGGTTGGCCGAACAACGGCGAAACGGTCAGGTCCCCGTTCAAGGTGTGGTTCGGCATGCGCAACTTCGGCGTGGCGCCGGCCGGGGTCACCAAGGAAGGGACCGGACACCATCACCTTCTGGTCGACGTCGATCTAAAGAACTTCGACGAACCGATCCCCAACGACAAGAAGCATCTGCACTTCGGCAAGGGCCAGACCGAAACCGTCCTGGAACTTCCGCCGGGCAAGCACACGCTGCAACTGGTCCTGGGCGATGCGGATCACGTGCCGCATGACCCGCCGATCATGTCCAAGAAGATCACCATCACCGTTCGCGGCGGCGAGGCGCCGCAGGTCTCGGCGCGCTGAAGATTCATGAGCAAGGAGGACCGGATGGCGGTCTTGCGGGAACAGAGTTTTGTGGCGGGGCGTCCCGGCTGGGCCGCCCTGGGTTTGGTGCTGCTGCTCGGCGGCTGCTTCACCTCCGGTGAGAAGGCGTCGGTGGTCCAGCAGCCGAAGACGCCGGCGGTGCGCACCATCAGCAGCTTCAGCGAGGCGCTGCGCTGCATGGACACACTGTTGTGGAACCACGGCAAACGCGAGAT
>JAEYOB010000436.1 GCA_023412175.1 Pseudomonadota bacterium
CTTCATGACGACGGCGATCCTGCGCACCCGCGGCGGTTACGGAACCCGTTTCCGGGACGTGGACTTCGAGATACTCGAACTGCGCGACGAACCCGAGCCGACGCTGGACGACCTGGTCGCCAAAATCACCCCGGTGGACCTGCTGATGGTCGAAGGCTTCAAGCGCGACCGCCACCCGAAGCTGGAGGTCTGGCGCAGTTCGGTCGGCAAGCCGCTGATTGCCGTGGATGACCCGACGATCGTCGCCGTCGCCAGCGACGGCCCGGTGCCGGAAGCGGGCGTCCCGGTCTTCGACCTGGAGGACGCCGAAGGCATCGCCGCGCTGATCCTGGATCGCGCGCTGCCGCTCCCGCGCTGATCGGCGCCTGATGGCTTCCATCAGGCGCCGTTCGTATCAATTATCGACGCCGAAGTCGAAGTAGCTGTCCGCACTTGGGGCGAAGCCCACCGCCCGGATCTGGCTGTTGTAGAAGACCATTGCGTACTCGCCGGAGTTCATCGGCGCGTTGGGCATAGCGGCATACAGGGTGAAGTTCTTCGGTGCCTTCGTCTGATCGGACAGGGGTTCGACGGAGGTCGGGACGACGCGGTCCTTGTTGATGCCGGTGGAATAGCTCATGTACCCGCCGCCGACGATGACCTCGCGGGTGCCGTTGTCGCGCGTGGCGAAGTTGGCGAGGGTGAAATAGCTCTCCGCCTGGGCGTTGCTCGGCACGGCGAACACGAAGACCGGCTGCCGGCTGGAGACGCGCAGCGTTGCCCGCGTGCCGCGCAGCACCGCGTACTGGCCGACGCCCCCGAAGCCGAGGGCGCGAGCGGCGGTGCGGATCTGCGGAGTCATGTAACGCATGGTCTTCTGTTGCGTGCCATCGACCAGAACGACCTCCTCCGGGTTGAAGGTGGTGCGCAGTTTGATGCTGCCGGTGTTCACCTTGACCAGAGCCTGCGCCACCGGGGCGGATTCGATGGTGGTGACCGGACGCTCCTGCTTGCAGGCGGGTAGGGCAAAAACCAGCATCAGCGGAAGAATGGAGCTTTTCAGCAATCGGGAAGACATGGAGATCGCCTTTCGGTAAAGCGGGGGCGGCACCCTATCCGAGATCGCTGAGGCGTTGGATGTGGCATATCGCCCGCCGGTTGCAGCGCTGTGCCGGAACGCTCCGGTCTGGTCTTCCGATCGGCCGATCCTTGCGCCGCATTATCCCCTTTTGAACCAATGGCGGGGGTTCGGTTGCTCTGCCTACAGTCGGAGCGCAACTGCTGAAGGGAGCGATCATGCGCGTTGGTATTGTGGTGGTGGCGTCCGCAACGCTGGGCTTCGGTGGGCCTGTCATGGCCGAGGAGATTCCCACGCCGAAGGTGGACTATGCGGCGCAGGTCCGCATGGAGGGCATGGAGGCGCCGGCCATACACCGTCACAGGAACGGTGTCTTGCGCATGGAAATGAACATGGAGGGCGAAAAGACCGTTTTCCTGTTCGATACGCGCAAGGGTACGGGCGTCATGCTCATGGGCGACGGCGAGGACGACAGGGTCGCCATGGAGGTGGGGGCGGCCGGCGGTCCGGTTCCGGTGCCCAAGACCGGAGCCATCGACGCCCGTAGGACGGGCAGGGACCGCGTGGCGGGGCACGCCTGCGATGTGTGGACCTACACCGACCCGACCACGCAATCGACGGACACATCCTGCGTCACCGGCGACGGCGTCCTGCTCCGCGCCGCCTCCAGCGAAGGCGGTGTGGCAAAGACGATGCTGGAGGTCATCAGTCTGGATCTGAAGGCGCAGGATCCCGCCTTGTTCAGCATTCCGCCCGGATATCAGAAGGTGAGCCTGCCGGGCATGCGAAAACCGTGACTCTCAAGCGTGTCGTTCGCGCATTTTTGTGGGATATCCCATGCATCCAACGCATAGCTCTACGTTTGCGTGTGCATGACTGGCGCTGATACGCTACCCCAACAAATGACACACAGGGAGCAGAGACGCGTATGAAGCGCCGTTCTTTCTTGACCAGCGCCGGCGTCGGCGTTGCCGCCAGCACGCTCGCCGCCCCGGCCATCGCGCAGACACAGCCTGAGATCCGCTGGCGCCTCGCCTCCAGTTTCCCCAAGACGCTCGATACCATCTATGGCGGTGCCGAGATCATCGCCAAGCGTGTCGCCGCCATCACCGACGGCAAGTTCCAGATCCGCGTTTTCGCCGCGGGCGAGATCGTGCCGGGCCTCCAGGTGCTCGACGCCGTGCAGAACGGTACCGTCGAGTGCGGGCATACCGCCTCCTACTATTATGTCGGCAAGGATCCGACCTTCACTTTCGACTCCACGGTGCCCTTCGGCCTCAACGCCCGCCAGCAGAACGCATGGATCCAGCAGGGCGGCGGCATGGAACTGCTCCGCGAGTTCTTCAAGGGCTACAACACCATCAACTTCCCGGCCGGCAACACCGGCACGCAGATGGGCGGCTGGTTCCGCAAGGAGGTCAAGTCGGTCGCCGATCTCCAGGGACTGAAGTTCCGCATCGGCGGCTTCGCCGGGCAGGTGGTCTCCAAGCTCGGTGCCGTGCCGCAGCAGATCGCCGGCGGCGACATCTACCCGGCGCTGGAGAAGGGCACCATCGACGCGGCCGAATGGATCGGCCCGTACGACGACGAGAAGCTCGGCTTCAACAAGGTCGCCAAGTATTACTATTATCCGGGCTGGTGGGAAGGCGGGCTCAACGTCTCGGCGCTGGTCAACCAGCAGCAGTGGGAGCAGCTGCCCAAGACCTATCAGGCGGCCTTCGAGGCGGCCTGCCATGAGGCCACGATCATCATGAACGCCAAGTACGACGTCGAGAACCCGGCGGCGCTGCGCCGTCTGGTTGCCGGCGGCGCCCAACTGCGGCCGTTCCCGCGCGACGTCATGGAGGCCTGCTACAAGGCCGCCTTCGAGCTCTACGACGAGACCGCCAAGAGCAATCCGAAGTTCGCCAAGATCTACGAACCCTGGAAGAAGTTCCGCGAGGAATCCTACCTGTGGTTCCGTGTCGCTGAGAACAGCTTCGACAACTTCGTCTTCACCGCCAAGCGCGGCTGACG
>JAEYOB010000535.1 GCA_023412175.1 Pseudomonadota bacterium
CTCGAACACCCTGGACAATCTGGAACGCCGTGCCATCGCCACGGGCTTCGACTTCCTGGAACGGGAAGCGTCGTTCGGCATCGGCGAGAGCATCATCGATTATTCGCCCAAGGACACTTACGGGAAAGCATTCGTCGTCGGCGTGCTGAACACGCTGAAGGTGTCGCTGATCGGCATCGTGCTGGCGACCGTCCTCGGCACGCTGATCGGCGTCGCGCGGCTCTCGACCAACTGGCTTCTGGCGCGGCTGGCCACGGCCTACGTCGAGGTCATGCGCAACATCCCGCCGCTGCTTCAGCTGTTCGTCTGGTACGCCCTCATCACCGAGAGCATGCCGCCGGTGCGCCAGGCGCTCAACCCGTTGCCGGGCGTTTTCCTCAGCCAGCGCGGCATCACCATTCCGGTGCCGGCATCCGACCCGGTGTGGGCCTGGGTGTTCGTCGCCTTCCTGCTGGGCTTCATCGCGTCGATCATCCTCGGCAAATGGGCGAAGATCCGGCAGGCCGCGACCGGCCAGCCGTTCCCCATCCTGGGAATGTCGGCCGTGCTGATGATCGGGCTGCCGCTGATCGCCTATCTGGCGGGCGGGGCTCCGTCGGTGATGGACGTGCCGAAGCTGCAGGGCTTCAACTTCGTCGGCGGCCTCGTGATGACGCCGGAATTCGCGGCGATCCTTTTCGGTCTGTCGATCTACACAGCGGCCTTCATCGCCGAGATCGTGCGCGGCGGCATCCTCGCCGTCAGCCATGGGCAGACGGAGGCTGCGGCGGCGCTCGGCCTCAAACGCGGGCACGCTTTGCGTCTGGTGATCCTGCCGCAGGCGTTGCGCGTCATCGTGCCGCCGACGACCAGCCAATTCCTGAACCTGACCAAGAACACTTCGCTGGCGCTCGCCATCGGCTACCCGGATCTGGTGTCGATCCTCAACACGACGATCAACCAGACCGGCCAGGCCATTGAGGGCGTGGCGATGATCATGGGCAGCTATCTCGCGATCAGCCTGGGCATCTCGCTGTTTATGAACTGGTACAACAAGCGCATTGCGCTGGTGGAGCGCTGAGCCATGGCCGGACACGCAGACACTGCTTCCAGCGCCGCCGTCGAACGCCCGCCGGCGCTGTCGCTCGGGCCCCTCGGCTGGGTTCGCAACAATCTGTTCAACACCTGGTACAACGCCATCCTGACGGTGCTGATCGTGTGGGCGATCCTCAGCATCGTGCCGCCGCTGCTGCGCTGGGCCATCGTCAACGCCGCCGGCTTCGACGCGACCTCGCCGGAGTGCCGGCAGGCGGCCGGCGCCTGCTGGGCGTTCGTCGGCGAGAAGATGCGCTTCATCCTGTTCGGCACCTTCCCGTACGAGGAGCAATGGCGCCCGCTGGTGGCAACGCTGATCATCGTCGCGACACTGGCGGCGGCGGCCAACCGGCGCTTCTGGAAGCCCTGGTTCATCGCCGTCTCGATGGGCGCGCTGGTGCTGTTCGGCGTGCTGATGTGGGGCGGGGTGCTCGGGCTGACCTACGTCGAGAACTCGCTGTGGGGCGGCCTGCCGCTGACGCTCATCCTGTCGGTAATCGGCCTGTCGGTGGCGTTCCCGTTCTCGATCCTGCTGGCTCTCGGCCGCCGCTCGGACATGCCGGCGATCAAGGCGATCTGCGTCGCCTACATCGAGCTGATCCGCGGCGTGCCGCTGGTCAGCCTGCTGTTCATGGCGTCGGTCATGCTGCCGCTGTTCCTGCCCACCGGCGTGAACATCGACAAGCTGCTGCGCGCGCTGGTCGCCTTCATCCTGTTCGAGGCGGCCTACATGGCGGAAGCCATCCGCGGCGGCCTGCAGGCGATGCCCAAGGGCCAGTACGAAGCGGCGGACGCGCTGGGGCTGACCTACTGGCAGGCGATGCGCAAGATCATCCTGCCGCAGGCCCTGGCAATTTCCATCCCGCCGCTGGTCAACACCTTCATCAGCACCTTCAAGGACACGTCGCTGGTCATCATCATCGGCCTCTACGACCTGCTCGGCACCGCCAAGGCGGCGCTGTCCGATCCGGCGTGGCGCGGCTTCTACCGCGAAGCGTACCTGTTCATCGGCGTCATCTACTGGTGCTTCTGCTATTCCATGTCGCGGTACAGCCGCTGGCTGGAGCAGGATCTTTACCGTGGCCACAAGCGCTAGGGAGTTTTGAGGGATATGGCCGCCATCGATCTGAATCAGCGCAACGCCACGGCGGGCGACGAGATCATCCAGTGCCTTGGCGTACACAAGTGGTACGGCGAGTTCCACGTTCTGAAGGACATCAACCTGTCGGTCGCCAAGGGCGAGCGCATCGTGGTGTGCGGCCCGTCGGGGTCGGGCAAGTCGACGCTGATCCGCTGCCTGAACCGGCTGGAGGAGCACCAGAAGGGCTCGATCGTCATCGACGGCATCGAGCTGACCGGCAACCTGAAGAACATCGAGCTGGTGCGCCGCGAGGTCGGCATGGTGTTCCAGCATTTCAATCTGTTCCCGCACCTCACGGTGCTGGAGAACTGCACGCTGGCGCCGATCTGGGTGCGCAAGAAGCCGAAGGCCGAGGCCGAGGCGCTCGCCATGAAGTACCTGGAGCGGGTGCGCATCGCCGACCAGGCACGCAAGTACCCCGGCCAGCTCTCCGGCGGTCAGCAGCAGCGCGTCGCCATCGCGCGGGCGCTTTGCATGAACCCGAAGATCATGCTGTTCGACGAGCCGACCTCGGCGCTCGACCCGGAGATGGTCAAGGAGGTGCTCGACGTCATGGTGACGCTGGCCGAGAGCGGCATGACCATGCTGTGCGTCACCCACGAGATGGGCTTCGCCAAGTCGGTGGCGGACCGCGTCATCTTCATGGACCGCGGCGAGATCGTCGAGCAGGCCCCGCCCGAGGAGTTCTTCGCCAATCCCAAGTCCGACCGCACCAGGCTCTTCCTCAGCCAGATCCTCAACCACTGATGCGGCCGGCGCCGGAAGGCGCCGGTCAATCACCCTTCTGCACAGCGCCGTGCACCGTGCGCCGGGTTTGAACTGAAGGCGCCTGATGGAAAC
>JAEYOB010000550.1 GCA_023412175.1 Pseudomonadota bacterium
GCGCATGACGCCGCGGTCGAGCTCGACGCGCTTCTTCAGGAGATCGAGCAGCGAGAAGCGTTCCACGCTCTTCCGGTCAAACACGTCGGCGTAATCGGCGACGATGTACCGATAGTCGATCGAAATCGGGATGCCGCCACTCGTCCGCAGACGCTCCAGGTAGAGCACCTCGCCCCCCTGCGCGACGCCAAGCGGCCCCTGATAGGCCGCCGGACAGGGCATCCGCTCCAGCCGGCGCAGTGTCATGACCAGCGGACGGCCGCGGTCGGCCCATTGGTCGATGAAATCCATGTCCGGCGTGAACCGCTCGTCCACCTTGCCGCTGCCGACGAACGTGCCGATGCCGCGGATCCGCGTCAGGTGCCCTTCGTTGACCAACGCCTGCACCGCTTGGCGCACGGTCATCCGGCTCACCTTGAAGAGCTGGCAAAGCTCGTCGTCGGTGTGAAACCGCAAATCCACCCGGTCCCATGACGCGATCATCTGCAGCAGCCGCCGCTTGATCTGCACGTACAGCGGCAGAGGCGACGAGCGGTCGATGGCGTCTGCCGGCTCCATCCGGATGTCGGCTGGCTGATGCGTTGGCATGGTTCGGTGACCAGTCCGATTTGCTAGTTGTCTAGTGAACTAGACATTATGCTATGCTCCTTGCTGGCGCAAGCGGAAAGTTTGCCTACTAAACGATCAGTGAGACTGGAAAAAAGGCAGGCTGGCCGACGTCACCGGCCGCCCGGCGCGGATGCCGCAACAGCAGCGTCAGCCGGACGGGCGCCTGAATTGAACAGACGGGGCCGCTGAAAGGCGACCGAACCGACAATCACACAACGCATATGGGTTGCCGGCCGGTCCGGCTTCTGCCTGATGGAACGTGGAGAGATACGCATGAGCATCGTCTCTGACATTGCGACCGCGCCGTCCCTGGCCCGGCGCATGTTTCCCGGCTTCGCCACCTGTCTGGCGCTGGCCATGGCCGCAACCTTCATCTCGGACCATTACGGCGGGCCGACGCTTCTGTTCGCGCTTCTGTTCGGGATGGCGCTCCACTTCCTCTCGAAGGAGGGGAAGGCGGTGGAGGGTATCGCCTTCTCCGCCCGCACCGTCCTCCGCATCGGCGTGGCTCTGCTCGGCATCCGCATCAGCGCCGCACAGATCATCGATCTGGGGGTGCTGCCGATCGTGGTCGTCGTTGCCGGCGTGACATCGACCATCGTTTTCGGCCGCGTGGCGGCGGCGGCCTTGGGCCTGAACCGCGCCCAGGGAATCCTGACCGGCGGGTCGGTGGCCATCTGCGGGGCTTCGGCCGCCCTGGCGATTTCCGCCGTGCTCCCGCGCGGCAGGGACGCCGAGCGGGACACGCTCTTTACCATCATCGCGGTGACGACGCTGAGCACCGCGGCCATGATCCTCTATCCGCTCGTCGCGAAGTCGCTGGATCTCGACCATCGCGCCGCGGGCATCTTCCTTGGCGGAACGATCCATGATGTCGCCCAGGTCGTCGGGGCGGGGTACCTCATCTCCGACGAGACGGGCATCATCGCGACCTTCGTGAAGCTGATGAGGGTCGCCACCCTGGTTCCCGCGGTCCTCGCCATCGGCTGGCTATTCCGGGGAGAGTCCGGGCAGACGACCTCGCGCGGCCCCGTGGCCCTGCCCGGCTTCCTGCTCGCGTTCGTCGCCCTCGCCACGGCCAACAGCCTTGGCCTCGTGCCGCCGGAAGTCGCCAGCGTGCTGAACGATGCTTCCCGCTGGTGCCTGGTGATCGCCATCGCCGCCCTGGGCATCAAGACGTCGCTTCAGGAAATGGCCGCCGTGGGTTGGCGCCCGATCCTTCTGGTGGTGGCGGAGACCCTGTACCTGGCCGCGTTCGTGCTCGCAGTGCTGCTCTTCGCCTGACGCCTCGGGCGAGCGGAGCAGCGCCGCCCGGCGCCGCGTGCGCTCAGCGTACGACCACGCTCGCAACGACGGCGCACGCATCCGCCTCGGGCTCGACGGCGGCGCCCTCGTCATCCAGGCGCAGGGTCCAGCCGGCCGGGACATGCGTCGTCACGCCGTCGGATGCGTGCACCGCAACGGTGCCGTCCAGGGCGTGGATCAGCGCCACGCCCGTTGCCGGCACGTCCACCCGGTTTCCGGCCGTGACGAGGTCGAGCTGGCCATCGGCCCGCTGGCGGTCGACGATCAGATTGAAGTCACGGATCGGCCCGTCGAGCAGCGCGCAATCCACGGCGGCGTCGCCGGAAAAGCGCAGCGCCGGTTCCCGGTTCCGCACGAGAACCGGGGAACCATCGATGGTCAGCCGCATGCCGGCACCGCCGACCACGGCGATGAGGCGTTCGTAACCGTCAAACGCCGAAAACGGCCCCGGCCGGGAAACGTCGGCGATGCTGACCCTCCACAGGAACCGGCCGGGGTCGCCGGCCACCGGGGCGAGCGCCAGTTCCGTCGTGGTTCCACCGCCATTCTTCCATGCCATGTGCCGATAGGAGGCGGGGTCGAGCAGCGTGCGGGGCATTGGCAGGAGCCGTTCCATGAATGCTTCGGTCGCCTTCCATACTCCATGGCCGTCCGTACGCCAACCGCGCGCTGCCGTCGTCGCGATGGGCGCGGACGCTTGGGGGCAAGCGCGCCATTGACGGCAGCCGGCCGGAGCCGAACAATCCCCCGCACTCATCGCGCACGCCGGCCGGCGCCGTGCGGTGTGCGGCTTTGCAAGGAGGATCCCATGGGCGACATCGGCGGCAAGGCGAGCAAGGTGGCCGTGGTCACCGGT
>JAEYOB010000561.1 GCA_023412175.1 Pseudomonadota bacterium
CTGGGTCAAAGTCAGCGTCACGCTCTCGGCGCCCCCGGCCGAGGCGATCGCCGGGTCGAAGATGTCGACGGGATCATTGCCATACCCAACCGCAACCCGGGCGCGCAGGTCGGGGAGGTTGAAATATGTCTTCGCATCACCGCCATAGCGGTTGGCGAGGGTCGCAAACAGCGCCGGATACTGCTGGATCGACACTTGGCGGCCATCGCACAGAAACCAGCCCATCGGCTCATAACCATAGGGAAACAGGCGAATTTCGCCAATCATCGGTTCGGACATAACTATCCTCCTTTGCTGGAGAGCCGGAAAGGTTCCCTGGCTTTATTGGAGATTTGGGAATAATCCATTGGTGCAAATGATGTAATTGATCGTCAGATACGGCATCAGATTGTTGTGGGGACCGCCGCCGCCGGGGGCGGAGCTGATCGCGTTGGCGGCCATGCTCGCCTGCACCTTCGAATCCGTCACCAAGCTGTTCGGGGCGTAATAGGCGACCTGACCGGTAGGCAGGCTCTGGGACGAGGCCAGACCGGCACCGTTCGTCAGGGTCTGAGCGGTGGCCGTCGTGCTGCTGGCGTTGAAGGCGTGGGTGTGGGCCGGCATCTGCGCCTGGGTGACCGTGACCGTGGAGGTGCCGCTTTTCTGCCCTATGACCCGGTTGGTCAGGCTGGGGCCCTGCCCCATGCCGACCGGCACGCGGCCCCGCAGATCCGGCAAGGCGAAGTCGGTGGTTCCGTTCCCGCCGTAAGTGGTGCCAAGCAATGTGAACAAAGCCTGATATTGCTGGATCTGCAGAAGGCTGCCATCACAGATGTGCCAGTTTTGGGGGGCGTAGCTCCCGGCAAACAGGCGGATTTCGCCAAAGTAGGCGTCCGACATTTTCCATCATCCCTTGTCAGTGATTGCCGCGGCGTCGAGGAAGGCGCCTGACGGAAACGAATGTGCCAGTGGAGAAGCCGGCCGGGTTGACCGTTACCAGCGAGACGGCCAGATGGCGTTGGAGGTGGCGATACAGAAATTGATCACCTGGAACGGCTGCATGTTGTTGTGGGGCTGGCTGCCCCCGGCGGTGCTCACCGTTCCGGGCGCCAACTGGACATTGCCGCTCCACGTGCTTGCCGGAAGATAGACGGAAAAATCCGTGGAGCTGCCGGAGGTTGCACTGGCCGGAGACGCCAGCAGACCACCGGCCGGCGACGGCTGGGTGCCTGGGGCGGTCGAAACGAGCACCTGATGGCTGTGGGCTGGCACCGTCGCGGCGGTGAGCGTCACCGTCTCCATGCCGCCCGAAAGCCCATCCGTGACATAGGCGCTGCGGGTCGTATCGGGTTGCGTCAGGGCGAGGCCGAGCGGGGTGCGGCCCCGCAGGTCGGGCAGGGCGAACGTCGTTCTGCCGTCGCCGCCGAACTTGCCCCCGATCAGCGCGAACACAGCTTGATTCTGCGCAACATTCAAAATCGCGCCGTTGCACAGCGACCAGCCGGTCGGGATCCTTGGAAATGCGAATATTTTGACTTCACCGAGATATGGTTCGGCCATGCTTCCCCTCCTGCGGCATCGAATGCCCTCTATGGATGCATGCTAACGCATGCATCGGGATTTGTTTGCGTATAAAATACATCAAACACAACCAATTATAGTAAACTTCATACCTGCAGTCACCGATTTTATTTCGCCGCAGTTCGCCGCATTTTGTTGGATATCACGGCCGGTAGAATTCTCGTAAAAGATTTCATTATGTAATGGTTTTACAATCATACGCACCGCCGGATCCGGCGCCGATCGGCGCCGAGCCGGATCGAAGACGCCTGATGAAAGCCATCGATCGCGTTCGACACGGCGCCGAACTGGCAGGCGTGCTCGGCTCCAGCGGAGCCATGGGCAGCTCGCTCAAGGCTTGCAAAGCCCTTTTCGACCGCAAAGGGGGTGGTGTGTCGCTGTGTGCAAGCGCCAGGGCCTCGTCCAAGCCGGGGGGGGACGTCCTCTGGCAGGATGCCGGTCATCGCGTCGCGATAGGGCGGAATCGACGATGCTGCGGTTGAGCAGGGGTGGCTGAGAACGCCATGCCGAACCGGAGCGTCCCGTGCGACGGACAGTCCCCCAAGCCCGCAGGCAACCTCTTCGTCCGCCGGGTCCGTTATTCCTCGGCGATCTGCTCGAGAAGCCAGTTGCGGATCATCGCGATCCGCGCCCGGTCCGGGTGGTTCTGCGGGGACACGAAATAATAGCCGAGTTCCCGGTGCAGCGGGGTTGGGAAGGGGCAGATCAGGGCGCCGCTTCGCAATTCGGATTGCAGCAATCTCGGCTGTCCCATGGCGATTCCCAGCCCGTCGACCGCGGCTTGATAGGTCAGAAGCGAGCTGGGGAACATGAGCGGCTCGCGTTCCTCGCCGCCGCTGATGCCGAGCCAGGCCAGCCAGTCCGGCCAATCGCGCCGCCGGTAATGGGAATGCAGCAGCGGATAGTGCAGCAGATCCTCCGCCCGGTCGATCGGCGGCCCCCCTGCCAGCAGCGCCGGACTGCACACGGGCTGGATTTCGTCATCGAACAGGAACACGGAATCCTGTCCCGGCCAGTCGCCGTTGCCGAACTGGATGGCCGCGTCGACGTTGTCGCGCGCGAAATCCACGGGCGTCACGGCCGTCCGCGTGCGCAGGCGCAGATCCGGATGCTTGGTCTGAAGCTGCGGCAGGCGCCGCATCAGCCACTTCGCCATGAAGGTCGCGTAGACCTGGAGCTTGAAAGGTTCGGCGGCGCGCGCCGAGACCAGCCGGCCAGTCGCCTCCGCGATGGTGCGGAAGGCCGGGCCGATCTCGCTCGCGTAGCGCTTGCCCTCGGCGGTCAGGGTGAGGCCGCGGGTCTCGCGGCGGAACAGGCGGACTCCCAGATAATCCTCCAGCAGGGCGACCTGCCGACTCACCGCCGGCTGGGTCACGCGCAACTCTTCCGCCGCCTTGGTGAAGCTTCCGTGACGGGCGGCGCATTCGAAAACATGCAGCGGATTCAAGGGAGGGACGGGACGGGTCATGGTCACACATTACAAAAAGTCATATCCAGGTTACAACTAGGAAGTTGCCCGCCGCCGCCCGATCTTGAAGATGCTCCGTATCGTCAATCGATTACCCGTCGGAGCCATGGACTTTCAACTCACCGAGGAACAGCGCGCCTTTGCGGACTCCGTACGCCGCTTCGCGCGCGCCGAACTGGCTGCCGGTGCGCTTGAGCGCGCCCATTCCTCCGCTTTCCCGTGGGACGTCGCGGCGAAGCTCTCGGAGCTTGGCCTTCTGGGCATCACGATCAAGGAGGAGGATGGCGGCATCGGCGGTTCGCTGATGGACGCCGTGATCGCCATCCAGGAACTCGCGCTGGTCTGTCCGAAGAGCGCCGACGTGGTGCAGGCCGGCAATTTCGGCCCGATCCGCACCTTCGCCGAATACGCCAGCGCGGAACAGAAGGCCCGCTACCTGCCGGACCTGCTGGCGGGGCGCAAGCTTCTGGCCTTGGGCATGAGCGAACCGGACGCCGGCTCGGCCGTCACCGACCTCAAGACAAGCGCCCGCGAGGACGGCGACCATTACGTCATCAACGGCTCCAAGGTCTTCTCGACGCACAGCCCGGAAGCCTCGCTCTTCCTGATCTACGTGCGCTTCGGCAAGGGGGTCGGCGGCATCGGATCCGTGCTGATCGAGCGCGGAACGCCCGGCTTCACCATCGGCCAGCGGTCGGCCTTCATGAGCGGCGAGGAGTGGTGCCAGCTCTATTTCGAGGACTGCCGCATTCCCAAAGCGAATGTCCTCCTGGGGCCGGGCGGCTTCAAGAAGCAGATCGCGGGCTTCAACGTCGAGCGCATCGGCAACGCCTCGCGCGCCCTGGCCGTCGGCCGGCACGCCTTCAACCTCGCCAAGGTGCACGCCGAGACCCGCATCCAGTTCGGCCGCCCGCTCTGCGAGTTCCAGGGCCTGCAATGGAAGTTCGCCGACATGGCGCTGAAGCTGGAAAGCGCTCAGCTTCTGCTCTACCGCGCGGCCGTCAACGCCGACAACGGCCTGCCCTCGGCCTATGAGACGTCGATCGCCAAGCTGGCCTGCAACCTTGCCGGTTTCGAGGTCGCCAACGAGGCGATGCAGATCATGGGCGGGACCGGCTACAGCCAGGAATCGCTCGTGGAATACTGCGTCAAGCGGACGCGCGGCTGGATGATCGCCGGCGGCTCCATCGAGATCCTGAAGAACCGCATCGCCGAGGAGCTGTTCGAACGCCGTTTCGACCAGCGTCCGTCATGAGCGGTTCCGTCGTGCACACGGGCGTCGGGCGCCGGAAGGGCGGCGCCCAAGCCGACCCGCGGCGGCGTCC
>JAEYOB010000596.1 GCA_023412175.1 Pseudomonadota bacterium
ACCCGGCCCGACACGCTGTTCGGCGCCTCCTTCGCCGCCATCTCCGCCAACCACCCGCTGGCCACGGAACTCGCCGCGAACAACCCGGCCCTGGCCGAGTTCGCCGCCGAGTGCAACCGCCTGGGCACCAGCGAAGAGGCGATCGAGACCGCCGAGAAGAAGGGCTTCGACACCGGCCTGCGCGTCGTCCACCCGTTCGACCCGAACTGGACGCTGCCGGTCTATGTGGCGAACTTCGTGCTGATGGAATACGGCACCGGCGCCATCTTCGGCTGCCCGGCGCACGACCAGCGCGACCTGGACTTCGCCCGCAAGTACGATCTGCCGGTCAAGCCAGTGGTCATCCCCGAGGACGCGGATCCCGCCACCTTCGAGGTCGGCGACGAGGCCTACACCGGCCCCGGCGCGCTGCGCAATTCCGCATTCCTGGACGGCCTGGACGTCGAGTCGGCCAAGCAGGAGGCGGGCAAGCGCCTGGAGGAGCTGGGGCAGGGCGAGCGCACCACCCAGTACCGCCTGCGCGACTGGGGCGTTTCCCGCCAGCGCTATTGGGGCTGCCCGATCCCGGTCATCCATTGCCCCGAGCACGGCACCGTGCCGGTGCCGGAGGACCAGCTGCCCGTCGTGCTGCCGGAGGACGTTACCTTCGACAAGCCCGGCAACCCGCTGGACCACCACCCGACCTGGAAGCACACGACCTGCCCGACCTGCGGCAAGCCGGCGCTGCGCGAGACCGACACCTTCGACACCTTCATCGAGTCGAGCTGGTATTTCGCCCGCTTCTGCTCGCCGCATAGCGACGACAAGGCGTTCGAGCGCGCCGCGGTGGACTATTGGCTGCCGGTGGACCAGTACATCGGCGGCATCGAGCACGCCGTGCTGCACCTGCTCTACTCGCGCTTCTGGACGCGGGCGCTGACGCAGTGCGGCTACCTGGACGTGGCGGAGCCGTTCGCCGGCCTGTTCACCCAGGGCATGGTCAACCACGAGACCTACAAGGATTCCGGCACCGGCGCCTGGCTGGCGCCGACCGAGATCGTCAGGAACGACGCGGGCCAGATGGTCCGCGAGGACAACGGCGCGCCGGTGACCGTCGGCCGCGTCGAGAAGATGTCCAAGTCGAAGAAGAACGTCGTCGACCCGGCGAACATCATCGGCACCTACGGCGCCGACGCCGCCCGCCTGTTCATGCTGTCCGACAGCCCGCCCGAGCGCGATCTGGAGTGGACCGAGGCCGGCATCGACGGCGCGTGGCGCTACATCAACCGCCTGTGGCGCATGATCACCGAGGCGCCGGTCGAGCTGCCCGCGCCGGGCACGCCGATGCCCGCCGATCTCGACGGCAAGGCCGTGGCCGCCCGCCGGGCCGTGCACAAGGCCATCGCCGGCGTCGGCGAGGACCTCGACAAGTTCCGCTTCAACAAGGCGGTCGCCCGCGTCCGCGAGTTGTCCAACGCGCTGGCCGAGCTGGACGGCAAGGGTGCCGGCGAGGCCTGGGTGCTGCGCGAGGGCTACGAGGCGCTGGTGCGCATGGTCGCCCCGATGATGCCGCACCTCGCCGAGGAGCTGTGGGTGCATCTCGGCCACGCCACGCCGCTGGTCGAGCAGCCCTGGCCCGAGGCCGACGCCGCGCTCGCCACCGACGACGTGGTGACCATGGCCGTTCAGGTGAACGGTAAGCTGCGCGCCACGCTGGAGCTGCCGCGCGACATCGCCAAGGACGAGGCCGAGCGGCTGGCGCTCGCCGACGCCAACGTCCAGAAGGCGTTGGAGGGCAAGCCGGTGCGCAAGGTCATCGTCGTGCCGAATAGGGTGATCAATGTCGTCGTCTAAACGGACCATGCTGCGGATCGGCGCGGCGCTGGGACTCCTGGCGCTGCTGCCGGGCTGCGGCTTCCGTCCGCTGTACGGCAGCAACGGCACCACCGCCGGCGCGGCGGAGAAGTTGGAGCAGGTCGCGATCTCCAACATCCCCGACCGCCAGGGGCAGATGCTGCGCAACCTGCTGATCGACCGCTTCCACCAGGACGGCCGCGGCGGCGGCGGCACGCCCTATCGCCTGGATATGCAGATCATCGCGTCGGAGCAGAAGCTGGCCCTGCGCCAGGACGCCTCGGCCGAGCGCGCGCAGCTCCTGCTGAACGTCCCGTTCCGGCTGATCG
Source organism: Pseudomonadota bacterium (assembly GCA_023412175.1). Lineage (GTDB taxonomy): Bacteria > Pseudomonadota > Alphaproteobacteria > Azospirillales > Azospirillaceae > Azospirillum. The sequence goes on from JAEYOB010000596.1 coordinate 2,163, forward strand.
ACACCGCCACCGGGCGCACCCTGTTCGAAGGCCGCAGCCGCTCCTTCATCCCGTACAACATCCTGGAGGAGCGCTACGCCGGTCTGTCGACGCTCGACCACGCCTACAACCGCGGCCTGACCGAGATCTCCGACGACATCACCGCCCGCGTCGCCATGTTCCTGTCGCGGGGATCGTGATCCGGGGGAAGGCCGTGCCATGAAGCTCCAGGGCAGGGCCATCGACGCGTTCCTGCGCGCCCCCGACCCCAAGGTCCGGGCGGTGCTGCTGTACGGCCCCGATGCCGGGCTGGTGCGCGACCGCGCGAACACGCTGGGCAAGACCGTCTGTCCCGACCTGAACGATCCGTTCCGCGTCGCCGATTTTCTCGGCCGCGCGCTGGTCGAGGATCCTGCGCGGCTCGCCGACGAGGCGGCGGCCATGGCGCTCACCGGCGGGCGGCGGCTGATCCGTGTGCGCGACGCCGAGGACGTCACCACCAACGCCTTCGCGGCCTTCCTGAAGGATCTGCCGCCCGGCGACAGCCTGGTGGTGGTCGAGGCCGGCGACCTGTCGAACCGGTCCCGCCTGCGCGCCCTGTTCGAGGGCGCCGAGGGCGGTGCCGCCATCCCGTGCTATGTGGAGGAGGAGGCGTCGCTCGGCCGGGTGATCGCCGACCTGCTGTCGTCGCACGGCCTGTCCGCCGACGTGGACGCGCTGAACTTCCTGGCCGGCAATCTGGTGGGCGACCGTCTGGTCGCGCGCGGCGAGATGGAAAAGCTGGCCGTCTACATGGGGACGGAGAAGCGCGTCACGCTGGAGCACGCCCAGGCCTGCATCGGCGACTCGGCGGCGCTGGACATGGACGAACCGGTGTGGGCCGCCGCCGACGGCGATTTCGCCGCGCTCGACCGTGCGCTGGCCCGCCTGTTCGCCGAGGGCATGAGCCCGGTGCCGATCCTGCGCGCCACCCAGCGCCATTTCCAGCGCCTGCACCTGATCGGCGCCCAGGTGGCCGCCGGCAAGTCGGCGGAGACCGCCGTCGACTCGATCCGCCCGCCGGTTTTCTTCAAGCTGCGCCCGCGGCTGGTGGGGCAGGCGAGGCGCTGGACGCCCAATCTGGTGCGCGCCGCGCTGGAACGGCTGGTGGACGCGGAGGCCGACTGCAAGCGCACCAACATGCCGGACCAGACCATCTGCGCCCGCGTGCTGTTCCAACTCGCCTCCCTGGCCCGGCGCTGACGCGGCGCGGCGGCCCCGGCGGCTACCGCCTGATCACCGCCATGGAGGTCGCCAGGAAGGCGGCGAACACGATCAGCGCGTTCACCGCGTGCCCCCATTCCCAGTGCCGCCGCAGAGCCTCCCAGCCCTCCGGCTGAAGGGTCCAGTTCACGGTCTCCCGGTTGGCCGGGAAGATCCAGACGAAGAACACGATGAGGCTTGCCAGGATCAGCAACGCCGCAGACCCGGCCCAGCGAGACGCCTTGGGATCGCGGCGGCGCTCGGCGACGGCGATGGCACCGTTGGCCAGGATCGCGCCAAAGATCGGAAACGCGAACAACGCCCAGCCGGAATAGATGCTCTGGACGATGAAGTAGGGCGCGCGCTCCATGCCGATCTTGGCGGGCAGGGCGAAGAGATGCGCCCCGCTCGGGACGAGAATGATCGCCGTGATGGCGAGGGTAAGCAGTCTCAACGCGGCCATGCGTTCCTCCTGTCGTTTCCCCTTTGGCCGTCCGGACGGCACACGGCCCCGGAACCTTCGCACAGGGCGGTGAACCTTCCGCGCCGGCCATGGTTGTGAACAGGGCAGTCATGGGGAGGTGCAGACTTGTTCGAGTGGATGGCCGGCTTCATCGAGCGGACGGGATACCTGGGCGTTGCGCTGCTGATGTTCGCGGAGAACCTCTTTCCGCCCATCCCGTCGGAACTGATCATGCCGCTGGCGGGCTTCCAGGCGGCGCGGGGCGATCTTCACATCCTGCCCGTCGTCCTGGCCGGGACGCTCGGATCCTGGGCCGGGGCAGGGCTGTGGTACTGGGTGGGCCTCCGCCTCGGCGGCGAGCGCATTCGGCGTCTGGCGGCCCGCCACGGCCGCTGGCTGACGGTTTCCCCGGACGAGGTGGACAACGCCTGCGCGTGGTTCCGTCGCCATTGCGGCAAGGCGGTGTTCTTCGGGCGGCTGGTGCCGACGGTCCGCACCCTGATCTCGGTCCCCGCCGGCGTGGCGTCGATGGCGCTGCCGAAATTCCTTCTCTATTCCGCCGCCGGCACCGCGTTGTGGACGGCGGCGCTGGGCGGGGCAGGGTACGCGCTGGAGGACCGCTTCCAGGATGTGGCCGGATGGGTGAACCCGATGTCGAACGTCGTCGTCGGCGCGCTCGTGCTCTGGTACCTGTACAGGGTCGTCACGTTCCGGCGCCATGAGGCGCCCTGACGGCAGCCGGGTCCAAGCGGGGCCTTGGCAGACGGGCGCCCATGGCCGATGTTCTTCGGCAACGATGCCCGGTTGGATTTCGGTGAGGAGGCGCATGCACGCTCGCACATTCCTGGCTACGGCCGCCCTGCTGCTGGCGACCGGCGCGGCGCGCGGCGAGACCTGGGAGATGAGTTTCGAGGCGTACGGCGGCGGCCTGCCGCTGGCCGGCGGGGCTCTGCGCATGACGGTGGACGGCGACCGGCGCTACGACGCGCGGCTGGAATCCGCCAGCGCCTCCTGGTTCAACATGGTCACCAATTTCCGCTACGAGGCGGCGGCGGCGGGCACGGTGTCCAACCCTGCCGTGGCGCCGCAGCGCTTCCGCGGCGAACGCAACACCCGCAGCAAGCGCGACGTGACGGCGCTGACCTACGGCGGCGGCACGGTGTCGGTGCACACCGAACCGGCCATGAGCCCGGAGAAGGCCTCGCTGGTCCCCGAGGCCGCCCGGCGCGGCAGCGTCGATCCGCTGAGCGCCGGTATCGGCGTCATCCTCGGGGCGGGCGGGCAGGGCGCCTGCAACGGATCCTACCCGGTCTATGACGGCCGCCGGCGCTACGACGTCACCCTGACGCTGCTCGGCTCCGCGGTCCTGCCGCCCTCGAAGCGCCGCATGGCCGCCGGGACGGCGCAGCGCTGCCAGGTGGCGCTGCGCCCGGTGGCCGGCTTCCAGACCGACCGCAACAAGCCCAAGGCCTTCTTCGCCGAAGGCAAGGAGCGCACCGCCACCATCTGGTTCCTGCCGGTGCAGGGCCGCACCATCCCGATCCAGGTGGAGGTGGAGACGGATTTCGGCAGCTTCTACGTCCACACCACGGACTTCAAGGTGCTGCCGTAGCCGCCTCCACGCGCGTCACTTCGCCGACAGGAACTGCGGCACGCGCAGCAGGATGAACTCGTTGTGGTCCTGCTTGCCCAGTTCGCGGCCGCTGGAGTAGGGGAGGTTGTTGTCGTTGGCGACGACGATGTGCTCCCCGTCCACAACATCCAAATCCTCGATGGTGACGAAGGGAAAGGTGAAGCTGCCCTTGCCGCCGCCCAGGCGCGCCAGCCCCTTGGGATCGGCGATGTCCATCAGGTCGATGTGGGCGACTTTCTTCACGAAGCCCTCGGCGTCGGCCTGCGCGAAGTCGATCTTGTAGACGCGCTTCATTTTGGCCGGCACGTTGAAGCAGTCCGCCTTCGGCTCGCCGGCGCAGGCCCTGGCCGGGTCGCCCTCGCCGTTGTCGCGCTCGATGATCAGGCCGGTGGTGGCGTCGATCATGTTGAAGTCGCCGATGTTGTTGCCGTTCACCTCCAGCAGGTACTTGAAGGTGCGGCCGGTGTAGGCTCCCTTGGCGACGTCGAACTCGGCGATGCGCAGGTACTCGCGGCCGTCCTTGCTCTCCCAGGTGCCGGCCTTGGCGTCCCACAGCGGCCCTTCGAACAGCGGGTAGAGCAGCGTGCCGTCCGGCGACGCGGCCATGCCCTCGAACCCGCGCGAACGCCGCACCTCAAAGCTGGCCGGACCCGGCACGGCCGGCGTGGCGACGGCGTAATGGTCGGGCGAGCGGACCGTCTTGCCGTCCACCACGGTCTCGTACACGGCCAGCACCTTGCCGGTCCGGTCGGTCACCAGAATGTAGGGGCCGAACTCGTCGCCCAGATAGATCCGGTCGCCGATCACCTGGATGCTCTCGATGTCGAAATCGGCGCCGGTCAGATAGCGTTCCCCGGTCGCCTCGGTGACGATGAGGAACGGCACCTTGCGGTCGGGATCGTGCAGGAACAGCGTCTCGGCGAGGGTAACCGGACCCTGGTTCCAGTCCGCCTTGACGCGGTGGACCATCAGCAGCGCGTCCGCCGAATTGTCCTTGCTGCCGAAGCCGTTGTCGGTAAGCACGAGGAACTCGCCGTTGCCCAGCGACTTGATGCCCGAGAAGCCCTGCACCGGCTGCCCCTCGAACGGCAGCGTGACGCCGGTCGTGCGCGGCGCCTTGGGCGCGGACAGGAACGAGGTGCCTTCGACGGTGCCAAGCGTGTCGATGCGCTTCTTGTCGTTGGCGGTGAAGCGGCCGGAGACCTTGAAGAAATCCGGCGCCGCAGCGGGCGGGGCGACGAAGGTCCGGGCGTCGAGATAGGCGTGCCCGACCAGCTCGGCCGGAAGTTTCTGATCGGCGAGCGCCGGAGCGGCGGCAACACCTGCGGTGGCGAGCGCGGCGAGGCAGAGGCTGCGCAGTTTCATCGTCCATCCCTCTTGTGGCTTGGCCGGGGCGGGCCCGGCCAGACCTGTCTAGGGACGGACGATGACGCCCGCTTTATGGATTGATGACGTTTTGCCGCTCTCCGGCTACTCGTCCTGGCCCAGCCGCCGCAGCACATCGTCGAGCTGGTCCAGCGTCTGGTAATGGATGGTGACCGAGCCGCGCTTGCCCTGCGGGGTGATGGACACCTTCAGCCCGATGCGGGCGGAGATCTCCTCCTCCAGGTTCTGCAGGTCGATGTCCTTCACCGCCCCGTCGCCGTTGCCCTTGCCCGAACGCTTCGGTTGCGCGTCGTCGCGGCGCACCAGATCCTCGGTCTGCCGGACGTTGAGGCCGCGCTTGACGACCTCGTGCGCCACCAGCTCCGGATTATCGACGGTCAGCAGCGCGCGGGCGTGGCCGGCGGTGAGCTGGCCGTTGTTGACCATGCTCTTGACCGGGTCGGGCAGGGCCAGCAGGCGCAGCATGTTAGCGACGTGGCTGCGGCTCTTGCCGATCACCTTCGCCAGATCTTCCTGGGTGTGCTCGAACTCGTCCATCAGGCGGCGGTAGCCGTCCGCCTCTTCCAGCGGCGTCAGGTCGGCGCGCTGGATGTTCTCGATCAGCGCGATCTCCAGCGCCTCGCGGTCGTCCAGCTCGCGGACCACCACCGGCACCTCCGGCACGCCGGCAAGCTGCGCGGCACGCCAGCGGCGCTCGCCGGCGATGATCTCGAACTGGTTGACCCCGCCGCCGGGCACGCGGCGGACCAGCAGCGGCTGAAGCACTCCCTTCTCGCGCACCGACTCGACGAGGCCCTTGATGGCCTCCTCGTCGAACTTGCGGCGCGGCTGGTAGCGGCCGGGCTGGAGATACTCGATGGGCACCATCTTCGACAGCCGCACCTTGTCCACGGCGGCGTAGTCGTCGGTGTCCTCGCCGAACAGGGCGGAGAGGCCGCGGCCCAGGCTGCTGCGCTTGCCTTCGGAACGCTTCGGCTCGTCGATCATCAGGCGGCCAGCCTCTTCTCACGGCGCAGCACTTCGCCCGCCAGGTTGATGTATGCCTGCGCTCCCGGACAGCGCATGTCGTAGATCAGCACCGGCTTGCCGTGCGACGGCGCCTCGGAGACCTTGACGTTGCGCGGGATCACCGTGTCGAACACCTTCTCGCCGAAGAAGCCGCGCACGTCGGCGGCAACCATGTCGGAGAGGTTGTTGCGCTTGTCGAACATGGTCAGCACGACGCCGTGGATGTCCAGGTCCGGATTGAAGGTGCGCTTCACCCGCTCGATGGTCCGCACGAGGTGGCTGAGCCCTTCCAGCGCATAGAACTCGCACTGCAGCGGCACCATGACGGCGTTCGACGCCACCAGCGCGTTGAGCGTCAGCAGGCCCAGCGCCGGCGGACAGTCGATCAGCACATAGTCGTAGTCGAGCGCGCTCTGCGACACCGCCTCGCGCAGGCGGAACTCGCGCTGGTCGGCGCCGACCAGCTCGATCTCGGCGCCCGACAGCTCGACCGAGGAGGTGACGATCGACAGGTTCGGGACGTTCGACGGGATGGCCGCCGTGTCGAGCGCCATGCCGTCGAACAGCACGTCGTAGATTCCGACGCCGCGCTTGGCGCGGGGAATGCCGAGACCGGTGGAGGCGTTGCCCTGCGGATCGAGGTCGATCACCAGGACGCGCTTGCCGATGGCGGCGAGGGCGGTCGCCAGATTGATGGCGGTGGTCGTCTTGCCGACACCGCCCTTCTGGTTGGCGATCGCGATGACGCGGGCGCCGGAATCGCGGGAGGACATGCTGGCCTCTTCAGCCTGTGGACGCGGGAAGGGGTGGATCGTGGACTTACGCACGGACGATGCCACTCAGGCGCAGGATGGACCCGGACGGGTCGGTCACGCTGTCGAAGCGTTCGGTGCGCATTTTCCAATATTTGGTGGTAGCGGTCAATTCGTCTTCCACATTTTGGCCCTTGAGGAACAGCGCCACCCCGTCTTCTCCGAGGAAGGGGGCAGCCCAGTCCAGAAGGTCCGCGAGCGGCGCCAGTGCACGGGCGGTGACCACGTCGGCCCGCAAGCCTTGCACCGCCTCGATCCGCTTGGTGTGGACCGTGACCGGAGCGCCGGTGGCGCGCGCCACCTCGCGCAGGAAGGCGCATTTGCGCACGTCGCTCTCGATAAGGTGGACCTCCGGCACGCCGAGGATCGCCAGCACCAGACCGGGAAAACCGGCGCCGCTGCCGAGATCGATGAGCACGTTGGCCGACTCGGGCAGGAGAGGGCGAAGCTGCCCCGAGTCGAGGAAGTGGCGGTTCCAGGAATCGTCCAGCGTCTTCGGTCCGACGAGGTTGATCGTCTTCTGCCACTTCTTCAGCAGCGACTCGTAGATCGACAGACGCTCCAATGTTTCACGTGAAACACCGGTGGCGGCCTGGAACGCATTTGCGTCAATTCGGGTCATCAGGCCACCTTGGCGTCGCGGCGCTTCACATGACGGAGCAGGGCAACCAGCGCCGCCGGGGTCATGCCGGGAATGCGCGCCGCCGCGCCCAGCGTCGCCGGGCGGCTCTGGCGCAGCTTGGTGCGGATCTCGGTGGACAGGCTGCCCACCGCATCCAGGTCCAGATCGTCCGGCAGCTCCAGCGACTCGTCCTTGCGGAAGGCGCGGATGTCGGCTTCCTGCCGGTCGAGGTAGCCGGCGTACTTGCCGTCGATCTCCAACTGCTCGGCGATATCGCCGGTGATCTCTGCCAGCTCCGGCCAGATGCGGGTGAGCACCGACAGATCGATGTCCGGATAGCGCAGCAGGTCGGCGGCGGAGCGGCGCACGCCGTCCTGGTTCACCGCGATGCCCAGCCGCACCAGTTCCGCCGGAGTCGCCTGAAGCGAGCGGACCAGCGCGCGGCCGGCTGTCAGCGCCATGTCCTTCGCACCAAACAATTCGCGCCGCCGCGAGCCGACGCAGCCGACGGCCAGCCCCTTCGGCGTCAGCCGCTGGTCGGCGTTGTCGGCGCGCAGCAACAGCCGGTACTCGGCGCGCGAGGTGAACATCCGATACGGCTCGTTGGTGCCGCGGGTGATCAGGTCGTCGATCAGCACGCCGATGTAGGCGTCGGCGCGGTCGAGCACGAAGGTGTCGTCGGAGCCGCTCGCCGCCAGCGCGGCGTTGACGCCGGCCATCAGGCCCTGTGCCGCTGCTTCCTCGTAGCCGGTCGTGCCGTTGATCTGGCCGGCGAAGAACAGGCGCGGGGCGCGCCGGGTTTCCAGCGTCGGCTTCAGCTCGCGCGGATCGACGAAGTCGTACTCGATGGCATAGCCTGGGCGCAGCATCACCGCGCGTTCCAGGCCGGGCATGCTCTTCAGGAGGTCGAGTTGCACGTCGCGGGGCAGGGAGGTCGAGATGCCGTTCGGGTAGACGGTGTCGTCGTCCAGCCCCTCGGGCTCCAGGAAGATCTGGTGCCGGTCCTTTTCGGCGAAGCGCACCACCTTGTCCTCGATGGACGGGCAGTAACGCGGCCCGGTGCTCTGAATCTGGCCGGAGTACATCGGCGCCCGGTGCAGGTTGGCGCGGATCACCGCGTGCGCGTCCGGCGTCGTCCAGGTGATGGCGCAGTCAACCTGCGGTGTGTCGATGCGGTCGGTCAGGTAGGAGAAGGGCGGCGGCGGCAGATCGCCCGGCTGCTTCTCCAACGCGTCCCAGTCGATGGTCTTGCCGTCGAGCCGCGGCGGCGTGCCGGTCTTCAGACGGCCGAGCGGGAAGCCAAGGCGGGCGAGGGTGTCAGACAGGCCGAGCGCCGGCGCTTCGCCGACGCGGCCGGCCGGAATGGTCTCTTCGCCGATGTGGATGAGGCCGCGCAGGAAGGTGCCGGTGGTCAGCACCACCGCGCCGGCGCGGATGGTCTCGCCGGTGCCGGTGATGACACCAGTGACGCGCTGTGCCGCGTCGATGGTCAGGTCCTCGGCGCCGCCGGCCTCGATGCTCAGGTTCTCCTGCGCGGCGAGGATCGCCTGCACGGCCTGCCGGTAGAGCTTGCGGTCGGCCTGGGCGCGGGGGCCACGAACCGCTGGTCCCTTGGAGCGGTTGAGGATGCGGAACTGGATGCCGCCCTGGTCGATGGCGCGCGCCATGACGCCGTCGAGCGCATCGATCTCGCGCACGAGGTGGCCCTTCGCCAACCCGCCGATGGCCGGGTTGCACGACATCTCGCCGATGGTTTCGACCTTGTGGGTGAGCAGCAGGGTCCGCGCGCCCATGCGCGCCGCTGCCGCCGCGGCTTCGCAGCCTGCATGGCCGCCGCCGACAACTATGACATCGAATGTCCGCATGGCGGCGAAGATACGGGAGAAGGGGTAGGGAGGTAAAGCCCGTTCACCCCGTCATCGCGCAGGGCAGGGGCATCAGTGTTTCACGTGAAACATCACTTGCCGATGCAGAAGTCACGGAAGATCACGTCCAGCAGATCCTCCACGTCCACCCGGCCGGTGATCCGCCCGAGGGCGCGGCTCGCCAGCCGCACGTCCTCCGCCGCCAGCTCGGGAAGCGGCGCACCGAGCGCGCGGGCGAGGGCGTCGCGGCACTCCTCCAACGCGGCGCGATGACGGGCGCGGGTCAGCGC
>JAEYOB010000613.1 GCA_023412175.1 Pseudomonadota bacterium
CTTCAGCTCGCGCTCGACGATGGCGCCGTTGGCGATGCGGGCGGTGGTGGGAATCCCCTTGGTGACGTTTGCCGCCGCGCCGCCGGCCGAGAAGCCGCTGACCGACAACGGCCCCTTCGCCACGGCATACGCTTGGCCGTCGGCACCCAGCAGCGGCGTCACCAGCAGCGTGCCGCCCAGCAGGCTGGTGGAGTCGCCCAGCGCCGAGACCGTCACGTCGATGGACGTGCCCTGGCGCGCGAAGGGGGGCAGGGTGGCGGTCACCATGACCGCCGCGGCGTTGCGGGTGCGCAGGATCTCGTTGCGGGTGTTGATGCCCAGCCGTTCCAGCATGCCCTTCAGGCTCTGCTCGGTGAAGGGGGTGTTGATCAGCCGGTCGCCCGTCCCGTTCAGGCCCACCACCAGGCCGTACCCGATCAGCTGGTTGCGGCGCACGCCATCGAAGGTCACGAGGTCCTTCACGCGCGTCTGCGCCGCCGCGTCGGGTGCGGCGGCGAGAAGTGCCAGCAGGGCCAGCCCCACGGCGGCGAGCGCGCGCAGCGTCGGGCGGGCGCGGCGGAAGGGGCAGGGGCGCATGCGCGTCTCGCTTACAGGTAGTTGGCCAGGCTCAGCCGGGAGATTCGGGCGGTGGCGTTGGAGGTCATCTCGATCTGCACTTCGAGCTGATTGAGGCGGACGCTCGCTTCGGCCGGATCGACCTCCTCCAGGGCGTTGATCTGACCGGCAAGAATCGTCAGGCGCGCCTTGTGCTGCTCCTGGATCTCGTCGAGGCGCGCACGCTGGATGCCCAGTTGGGCGGTGGCATCGCGCAGGCCGTTCAACCCCGCGCCCAGCTTGTCCACCGCCGCCTGCATGTAGGGCTGGTAGGCGTCCAGCGGCAGGGCGCTGGTGTCGATGGTGGCCAGCATGTAGAGACCCTGGAGCAGGTCGCGGAACATCGGGTCGTTGGCCTGCACGCCGTAGGGGATCTCGGCCGCGCCGTCGGCGCGGGCGGTCAGGCGCGGGTTCGCCGCCCCGCCCGGCTTCATCGCCGTGGCTCCGAGGTAGAACCCGCCCTCGAAGGTGTCGGTGAGAGGGGCCGGCGCCGGGGTGCCCGGATCGCGCACCGCGAAGAGGTCGTCGAGCACGGCGACGATGGCCGCGGTTTCCGCTGGCGAGTCGGGGGCCGGGGTGCCGCCGGCCGCGGCGGCCATGGCGTCCCGGACGATGTCGATCGGCGCGCGCAGGGCGGAGCCGTCGCCCGCCGCATGCCGCATCGGCGGCTGTTTCACCTCGACTCCGCCGAACAGGTACCCGTCGCCCGACGAGGCGTTGAGCAGGCCTACGATCTGGTCGAGCACGCCGCGCGCGCCGATCTGCAGCGCCGATCCCGTGGGCGACGGCTGGCCCAGCCCCGTGGCGGCCGACGCCAGCAGGTCGTTCCCGCTCTTCAGGATGCTGGCCATGGCGCTGTCCATGGTGGTCAGCCGCCCGTCGAGGAGCGAGGCGGTCTTCAGGTACTCGTCCGTCTCGGAATGCAGGTTGCGCAGGCTGATCGCCTGCCCGGTGCGCGCGCCGAGCTGCTCGGCGACGTCGAAGTGCTTGCCGCTGGCCAGCTCGTCGTTGCGGCGCATCATCTCAACCTGAAGCTCGCCGAGCGAGGTCTGCAGGCGGCGGCTCATGCCGAGGGTGGATACGGTGTTGTACAGCATGGGCATCAACCCCTGATCTGGAGCAGGATGTCGATCATCCGGCCGGCCGTCTGGATGACCTGCGCGCTGGCGCCGTAGCTCTGCTCGATGAGCAGGAGCTTCTGCATCTCATCGTCCATGTTCACGCCGTCGCGGTTGATGCGCGCCGATTGCAGGGCGTCGGCGCTGATCTTGCGCGTCCTCATCTCCGACTCGGCGGTGGTCCGGTAGCCCTGCTGGGTCGAGACCATGGTGGTCGCGTAGTCCCCGAGGGTGCCGGACGTCGGCATGTCGGTCACCAGGCCGAACGGACCGGGCTCCTTGAACACGTCGATGAAGGCGGCGATCTGCGTCTGGTCGCCGGGTGCCAGCGGCGCGGCGGCCTGTACGCCGCTCTGCACGCGCCAAGTTTCGCCCCTCACGTCGTCGTTGACGGCGATGCGCGAGGCCAGGCCCGCGGTGACCGTGTAGGCCGCCTGGTTGTCGGTGAACAGGCCGGGCTGCGTGGAAACGGCTTCGGCATCCTGGAAGCGCCGCACCAGTCCCGCGGCCAGACCGTCCAGCTGGTCGCGGGCGCGGGGCATGTCGTAGAACGCCGTCTGGATGTAGCCCATGATCCGGCCGCTCTGAATGTCCTGGTCCGGATTGGTCGGCGGGAACTGCCCGAAGAGCACCTTGCCGCCCGCCAGGAGATCGGTTCCGACGAGCTGGAGCGGCTGCGCCCCCGGCGGCAGCTCGCGGTCCAGCAGCGTCTGGCCGTTGCGGGTCATGACCACCACCTGCCCGTTGTCGCGGGTGTAGGTGCGGATGCCGATTTCCTGGGATACCGTGTCGAGCAGCCGGTCGCGCTCGTCCATCAGGTCGCCGGCGTCGGCACCCTTGGCCTGCAGGGTGGCGATGCTGCCGTTGAGTTCGCTGACGCGGACCAGCGCGGCGTTGACGGTGTCCACCGAAGCGGCCAGCCGCGCCCGCGCATCGGCCTCGACGGTGCTTGCGGCGGCGAAGGCGTCGTGCAGGCGGCGCACGAGCGCGTCGGCGCCATCGACCACGGCGCCCTGGGCCGCTTCGTCGTCGGGCATGCCGTGCAGCCGGTCGAACGCCTGCTGGAGCTTGGCGACGGCGGTCGCCACGGAGCGTTCGTCCTGCGGCTGGCCGAGCACCGAGGCATAGTCGGCCAAGCCGGAGGCGCGCGTCTCCTGGCCGGTGAAGCGGCTCAGCTCGAAACGGGCGTCGCGGATCAGCAGTTCGTCCACGCTGCGGCCGATGCCGTCGATCCGCACGCCCTCGCCGCGCCCGGCGGTCACGGCCGCGGAGACGAGCAGCTCCTTGCGGACGAAGCCGGCCGTGGTCGCGTTGCTGAGGTTGTGGGAAACCACCGCGGCCCGCTGCTGCGTGGCGCGAAGCCCGGACAGCGCGGCGTTCAGGGCCATCTGGATGCTCATGGCAGGATCTCCGTCGCCGATGCCGTCAGCGCTTCAGGCGGGTGGTTTCGTCCACCATCTCGTCGGCGGTGCGCACGAGCGTCGCGGCGGACGAATAGGCCCGCTGCGTCTCGATCAGCGACACCAGTTCCTCGGCGATGTCGACGTTCGACTGTTCCAGCGCGCTTCCGGCGACGGCACCGGCCGCGCCGGTGTTGCCGATGTTGAGTGACAGGGTGCCGCTTTCCGCGCCCAGCGAGTAGGTGTTGCCGTCGCGGATCAGCAGCCCGTCGGGGTTCACCACGTCGGCGACCGGGATCTGGTAGAGCGCCTGACGCGCGCCGTTGTCGTAGATCGCCCAGAGCTTGCCGCCGGAATCGACCTCCACCGTGCTCACGCGGCCGGCCTTGGCGCCGTCGCCGATGAACTGGGGCACGTAGTCGCCGTTGAGCTGCGTGACGTTGCCGAAGTTCAGCGCCACCGTGTCGGCCGTGGGCGTGGCCGGCGAGGTGAGCGTGACCGCCGGAAGCGGTGCGGTGGGCAGGCCGGCGGTCGGGCCGTGCTCGGCGAAGGTCACGGTCGCCGGCAGGCCGCCCAGCGTGTAGCCGGCGGGCGCCGTGGCGTTGACCGTCCATTCGTTGGGGTTGGCCGTCTTCGTCCAGGTGAGTTCCAGGTCGCGCGCGGTGCCGAGCCCGTCGTAGAAGCTGGTGGTCGTGCTGAAGGTGGCGCCGTTGCCGGCCTGCGCCGGCAGGTTCCCGGAGAAGCCCAACTGCGTGGTGCGGCTGCCGCCGTAGGCGAGGTTGCCGACGTTGACGGCTTCCAGGTCGTCGAACCGTGTCTTGCTGACGGTGGGCATGGTGCCGTCGGGGGCCAGCTTCCACGCCTGGAGGTATTCGCCGGCGCTGTTGCGCAGATTGCCCTCATCGTCCGGCAGGAAGCTGCCGGCGCGGGTCAGCGAGTATTCGGGCGTGCCGAGCGCGTTGCCGGAGCGGTTGGCGACGACGAAGAAGCCCCGCCCGTCGATCGCCATGTCGTAGGCCGACTGCGTGCCCTGGATCGTGCCGTCCTTCAGGACCTGATAGTGGGTGTTGGCGCGCACGCCGCCAGCGGAATAGCTGGTTTTCGAACTCGACGAGGTCACCAGCGTGGAGAAATCGACCGCGGCCCGCTTGTAACCGACCGTGGCGGAGTTGCTGATGTTGTCGGAAATGGCCGCCATGCGCGAGCTTTGCGCGGACATGCCACTGACGCCGGACCGCATGGCACTGAACAGGCTCATCGTAAGAGACCCCTTTTGACGAATGTCGGGCGAGAGGGAAGTCCCGGGATTCTCCACGGCGGACCTGATCGAAAACTACAGCGGCGCCTTTAAAGGCGATTTAAAGAAGATCTTGCGCCGTTTGACTAAAATTCGCTCAAAATAGCGATCTTTACTGACCGCCGGCGGGCGTGGATTGCGTGCGCAACAGGGTGATGCTGATGCGCCGGTTGCGCGGATCGAGCGGCGTCTCGGACGCCAGATGGTCCAGGTCGGCCCGTCCCTCGACGCGCACCACGCGCGACGCCGGAACGTCGGCGGCCACCAGTTCGCGCCGCGCCGCGTTGGCGCGGTCGCTGGACAGTTCCCAGTTCCCGTATCTGGTTTGCGGGGCATAACCCAGCGCGTCGGTGTGCCCGGTGATGCTGAGCCCGTTGGGCAGCGGCGCCACCGCGGCGGCGATCATGCGCATGAGGCGCCGGCCCTGCTCGTTCATCTGCGCCGACCCGACCGCGAACATGGAGAACTTGGCCTGATCGGTGAGCTGGATGCGCAGCCCTTCCGCGGTCTGCTGGATGATCACGCTGTCGGAGAGGGCCTTGAGTTCGGGTGAGCCGGCGAGGTTCCTGCGGATGTCGCGTTCCAGCTTGTCCAAGGCCATCTGCTCGTTCAGCACGGCGGTCTGGCGATCCAGCATGGCCTCCAGCTCCGCCCGGCTGGCCTTGACCTGCAACAGGTCGACCGGCGGCACCGGCGCGCGGCTGCCGAGCGGGTGCGGCATCGGATCCTTGCGCCCGGCCGGATGGCGGTCGCTGTCGCCCAGCGACGCGACGACCGGCGGCGAGGCGACGGGCATCGCCAGCTCGTCCGGCGCGTTGGCGGAGGACAGCGAGCCGGCCTTGTCCACTGCCCGGCCGGCCAGCATCCCGTCGGCGCCGGAACTCTCCTGGGACACCGCCACCGGGTTGAAGTAGTCGGCGATGCCCTTGCGCTGCTCGACCGTGGTGATGTTCATCAGCCACATGATGAGGAAGAACGTCATCATCGCCGTCACGAAGTCGGCGTAGGCGAGCTTCCAGGTGCCGTTGTGCTCCTCCTCCTCCTCCCCGTAGCGGCGCTTGACGATGATGATCGATTCGATCTTCTTGCGGGGCATGGGGCGTCCTCAGGCAGGCTGGCGGGCGTCGCGGTTCTTCGCCTGCGCGGACAGGGTGGTGGCGACCTCGACCTCCGCCAGGCTCGGCTGGATGTCGGCAAAGAGCACCTTGCGGGCGAACTCGGCGCACACCTGCGGGGGGCTGCCGCGCAGATAGGCCCCGATTCCCGCCTTGATGCAGATGAAGAGGTTCATCTCCGATTCGCGGCGGTGGCGGGCGGCGGCGGCGATCGGGCCGACGAGGCCGTAGGAGAGCAGCACGCCGAGGAAGGTGCCGGTGAGGGCGCCGCCGATCATGTGGCCGAGCACCTCCGGCGGTTCGCTGATGGCCCCCATGGCGTTGATGACGCCCAGCACGGCGGCGACGATGCCCAGCGCCGGCAGGGCGTCGGCGAAGTTCTGCAGGGCTTTCGGCACCTGATTCATCTCGCGCCCGATGGTCTCGATCTCCTCGCTCATCAGCGCGTCGAGGTCGTGCGGGTTGTCCTGGCCCAGCGCGATCAGGCGCAGGTAGTCGCACAGGAAGGTCAGGCTGCGCTCGTGCTTCAGCACGCGGGGATACTGCGTGAAGAGCGGGCTTTCGGTCGGGCGGTCGATGTCGGCCTCGATCTGCGACATGCCCTTGGACTTGGCGACCCGCAGCAGCCCGTAGAGCAGCGAGATCAGGTCGAGGTAGTCGTTCTTCGTGTTGCTCGTGCCGAGCGCCACGAAGCCCACGGTGCGCATGGTCTCGCGCAGCACCGCCGGGGTGTTGGCGATCACGTAGCCGCCGATGCCGGAGCCGATGATGATGACGATCTCGACGGGTTGCCACAGCACCTTCAGGTTCCCGCCCATGGCGACGAAGCCACCGAGCACGCTCAGGAACACCGCGACGATTCCGAACAACAGGCGCATGTCTCTTTCTCCAGCTCGACCGGGTGTCGGGGGCCGCACGGGGGTGGCGGTGTCCGCCGACGCTAGGGCGGTCGGTTTAAAGCGGCTTTACGGTTCAGGGGGCGGCGCGCCAGCGCCGGGCCACCGCGGCGAGGCTGTCCGCCGCGGCCAGTTGCCGGGACACCTCGTCTGCGGTCGGTTCGGCAGCCATGGCATCGGGCGTCGCCAGGACGTCGAGCAGGCCGGCCCAGCGGGTTCCGGCAAGCCGGTCGCGATGC